>JAEULC010000460.1 GCA_016792605.1 Rhodospirillales bacterium | reverse complement strand
AGACGACCGGCATCAGGTAGAGGAACGGCGCCGCCCGCTTGGCGCCGATCGCCGAGCAGCCGATGGTCCAGAACAGGTTGCCGAGCAGGGTCGGCCCGACGACGATGAAGCCCATCGCGGCCAGCATCGTCGCGGCGTTGGGCGCGCCCGGATCGTGCAGCGCGACACCGCCGCCAGTCGCCAGGTGCCAGAGGAACAGCGGCAGGCTGACCAGGAGCCCGGCCGAGCCGGTGGCGACGGTCAGGCTGGTCTGGCTGATCGTCGGCGGCCGGTCGCGCAGCCGCAGCGAGAACCAAGCGAAGGTGATAGCGGCCAGGATCGACCACAGATCGCCGCGATGCCACTCGACCCCGCCCAAGCGCATCAGATCGCCGCGCGTCAGCAGGATCACGACGCCCAGGATGCCCAGCGCGATGCCCAACACCTGGCCGGCCTGCACGCGTTCGCCCCGGAACAGCCGGGCCAGGACCAGCACCCAGATCGGCGTGGTGGCGTTGAGCAGCCCCACCTGCAGCGCCTGGGTCTCGTAGGCGCCGGCAAAGAGCAGCAGCGAGAAGATGCCGACGCCGACGAAGCCGGTCGTCAGCAGGTAGCGCCAGTGGCGCTTGAGCTCGGGCCAGTCGCGGGTCAGCGCGCCCCAGGAGAACGGGATCAGGATCGCGACGGCCAGCGACCAGCGCCAGAACACCATGGCCAAGAGCGGCACGGCCTCGTGGATGCCGCGGGCGACGACATGGTTGCTGCCCCAGAGCGTCGCGGCGCCGATGACCGCGAGCGGGCCCAGCAGCGAAGGAGGCACGCTCCTTACGCCGGGCCGCGCGCGGCGGAGACGGCGCGGTGGGAGACGTGCCAGGGCAAGGCCAGGCGCTCGACGAAATCGACCAGGTAGAACAGGATCGTGCCCATCAGGCCCAGCACCACCAGCGCCGCGAAGACGCGCGGCGTATCGAACTGCCCCTGCGCCACCAGGATCACGAAGCCGAGGCCGCGGTCGCTGGCGACGAACTCGCCGACGATGGCGCCGACCAGCGCGAAGGACACGGCCACCTTCATGCCGGCGAACAGGCTGGGCAGGGCGTTGGGGAACCGGATCTTCATCAGCACCGCCAGCGGCGAGGCGCGGTTGACCTTGGCGAGCGCGAGCGCGTCGGGATCGACCGAGCGCAGGCCCAGCACCGTGTCGACCACGATCGAGAAGATCGCCAGCATGACCGCGATGGCGACCTTTGGCTCCATGCCGGTACCCATCCAGATGACGAAGAGCGGTGCCAGGGCCACCTTGGGCAGGGAGTTGAGCGCCACGAGCAACGTGTAGATCGTGCGTTCCAGCAGGGTCGAGTAGACGATGCCGACCGCCAGGCCGACGCCGATCACGACGGACAGCGCGAAGCCGACCACGGTGGTGCCGAGCGTGTAGCCGGCGTGGCGCAGGAAATACCAGGGCGTCGCCACCAGCTCCTGCCAGATGCGGCTGGGGGCCGGCAGGATGATGGGCTGCGGCTTCAGGAAGATCACCGCCGCCTCCCACACCAACACCGTGGCGACCAGCACCAGGATCATGCCGCGCGCCTCGGAGGTCCGCGCCCAGAGGGATTTCATGCGATCACCCCTCCTTCAGGATGCCGAGGGAGGCGAAGAGATGCCTTATGTGCTGGGCATAGCGCCCGAACTCCGGCGTCTCGCGGATCGAAAGCGGCCGTGGCCGCGGCAGGTCGATGTCGATCACCTCGACCACCCGGCCGGGATTGCGCGACATCATGACAACGCGGTCGGAAAGGTAGACCGCCTCGGCGATCGAGTGGGTGATGAACAGCACCGTCTTGCCGGTACCGTGCCAGATCCGGGTCAGCTCGACATTCAGGTCGTCGCGGGTCATGGCGTCGAGCGCGCCGAACGGCTCGTCCATCAGCAAGAGCGCCGGATCGCAGAGCAGCGCGCGGCAGATCGAGGCGCGCTGGCGCATCCCGCCCGACAGCTCCCAGGGGTGCCGGTTCTCGAACCCGCCGAGGCCGAAGCGCTCCAGAAGCTGCTTGGCCCGGCCTTTCAGGTCCTCGCGGGACTTGTGCTGGAACTCGGCCGTGATCAGCACATTGTCGAGGATCGTCCGCCAATCCAGCAGCACGTCGCGCTGGAACACGACCCCCAGGCCGTCCGGCGGGCCCTGGAGCGCCCTGCCGCCGACCGAGATCGTGCCCGAGGACACGTCCTCCAGCCCAGCGATGCACTTCAGCAGGGTCGACTTGCCGCAGCCCGACGGGCCGACGATGCTGACGAACGCTCCCTCGCGCAGGTCGAGCGATACGTTCTCCAGCGCCGTGACCGCGCCGTGCGGGGAAGGATAGACCTTCCCCACCCGGTCCAGCGTCAGGTAGCCGGTCATCGCTCCCACCCCGAGCGAGCGGCCGTCAGGCACTACTCGACCAGTTCGTTGGTGAAGAAGTCGGCCGGCTTGGCGCCTTCCTTGATCGCGCCGGCGGCGACCAGCGAGGCCAGCGCCGCGGCCCAGTCCTTTTCCGACTGCCAGCCGATCGGCTTGCCCTTGGTGTTCTCGGTATCGAAGTACTCGATGGTCAGCTTGATCTGCTCGGCCAGCACCTTGGGGTCGAGCTTGGCGTCCGGGCGCTGCTTGATCATCGCCTGCACGCCGTCCTCGATCTTGCCCGAGGCGAGATGCGCCCAGGCCTGCTGCTGCACCTTGACCAGCTTCTTCAGCGCCGGCTTGCGGTCGGCCAGCGTCTTCTCGGTCGCGATCAGCCCGTAGCTGGGGAAGTTGATCCCGGCGTCGGACGCCAGCACCACCTTGGACGGGCGCGGCCCCTCGGCCACCGGCAGGGCCGAGCCGACCGTGGACATCAGGCCGTCGGCGCGCTTGGCGGTGTAGGTGCCCCACAGCGCGGCCGGGTCGACGAACATCACGTTGACCTTG
>JAEULC010000450.1 GCA_016792605.1 Rhodospirillales bacterium | reverse complement strand
CATGGCGCGCGACGGCGACGACCGGCTGGCGAGCCTTACCTTGCTGGCCGCGCAGACCGACTTCACCGAGGCGGGCGAGCTCAGCCTGTTCATCGACGAAAGCCAGGTCACGTTCCTGGAGGACGTGATGTGGGAGCAGGGTTTCCTCGACACCAAGCAAATGGCGGGCGCCTTCCAGCTCCTGCGCTCGAACGACCTCGTCTGGTCGCGGCTGGTGCGCGAGTACCTGATGGGCGAGCGCGCGCCGCAGAGCGACCTGATGGCCTGGAACGCCGACGCCACGCGCATGCCCTACAGGATGCACAGCGAGTACCTGCGCCGGCTGTTCCTGCACAACGACCTGGCCGACGGGCGCCTGCGCGTCGACGACCGGCCGGTCTCGCTGACCGACATCCGCGCGCCGATCTTCGCCGTGGGCACCGAGCGCGACCACGTCGCGCCATGGCGCTCCGCCTACAAGATCAACCAGCTCACCGACGCCGAAGTCACCTTCCTGCTGGCGACGGGCGGCCACAATGCCGGAATCGTCAGCCCGCCCGCCGGCACCGACCGGGTGCCCGGACGCGGCTACCGGATCGCGCGGCGCAGCGCCGAGGACCGGTTCGTGGCGCCCGAGACCTACCTTGCCGAAGCCCCATTCCATGCCGGATCCTGGTGGCCGGCCTGGCGAAGCTGGCTGGAGGCGCAGTCGACCGGCAAGGCCGCCCCGCCGCCGCTGCCGCGCGGCCGGGCGACGCTGGACGACGCGCCGGGCAGCTATGTGCTGCAGCCCTGAACGACAAAGGAACGGGAGGAACCCATGCTGACCCGAAACGACTGCATCGCGCTCTGCGACTTGACCGAGGAGGAGATCAAGGCGATCGCGCGCCACGAGCACGTGCCGCTGATCCTGGCCGCCGAGATGGGGCAGTACCTGATCCACCAGCCCGACGGGGTCACGCGCATCCGCCGCATCATCCTCGACGACATCAAGGAAGCCGAGGCAAAGCACCGTACCGAGGACGTGCGGCGGCTGAAGGCCGTGCTCTACCACTTCGCCCGCAACCACCCCGCCACGCGCGCGCCGTCCTGACCCGGCCGATTGTTGATCTTGAAACGACTTCAACCGGGTTGAGCGCGCCTGCCGGCCGTGCCATCCTGCGGCCAACAATGTCGGCGCCCGGGACGTCAACCCGGGTGCGGCGGAACTGGGGGTGCGGGTGACCTGGTCGATCGTGGCGCGCGATCCGTCGAGCGGCGCCTTCGGAGTCGCGGTGACGACGAAATTCTTCGCGGTGGGCGCGCTCTGCCCCCACGCGATGAGCGGGGTCGGCGCGATCGCCACCCAGGCCCTGATCAATCCCCACTACGGCCCGCGCGGCCTGAAGCTGCTGGCCGAGGGCCGGCCGGCCGCCGAGGTCATCCGGACCCTGATCGACGGCGATCTCGGCGCCGGCATCCGCCAGGTCCATGTCGTCGACGCCAAGGGCCAGGTCGCGGCCCACACCGGCCAGGGCTGCATCGACTGGTGCGGCCACCGGCTGGGCGCGAACTTCTCGGTCGCCGGCAACATGCTCGTCGGCCAGGCGGTGGTCGACCGGACCTTCGAGGCCTATGAGGCGGGGTCGGCCAAGCCGTTCGCCCGCCGGATGCTGGATGCGCTCGACGCCGGCCAGGCCGCCGGCGGCGACAAGCGCGGCAAGCAGTCGGCGGCGCTGCTGATCCATTCCGGCGAGGACTATCCCGAGTACTCGATCCGCGTCGACGACCACGCCGAGCCGCTGGCCGAGCTGCGCCGGCTGATCGACGTCTACGAGGCCGACTACGCCATGTTCCGGCAGGTCCTGCCGTCGCGCGCCAATCCCTCCGGCATCTACGACCGCGCCAAGATCGAGGAGGTGCGGGCGCGGCGCGCGTCCGCCCGGACGTGAGCGAAACGGCCGCGCCGCTCTTGGAGGTCCGCAACCTCAAGACCTATTTCCGCAGCGAGGAGGGCCTCAGCCGCGCCGTCGACGGCGTGGATCTCGCCCTGCCGCGCGGCCGCACGCTTTGCCTGGTGGGCGAGAGCGGTTGCGGCAAGAGCGTGACCGCGCTGACCATCATGGGGCTGGTGCCACAACCGCCGGGCCAGATCGCGGCGGGCGCGATCCTGTTCGAGGGCCGGAACCTGCTGGGCTTCGACCGCGACCAGATGAACGCGCTGCGCGGCGACCGGATCGCGATGATCTTCCAGGAGCCGATGACCAGCCTGAACCCGGCCTTCACCATCGGCGACCAGATCACCGAGGTGATCCTGCGCCACCGCAAGGTGGGGCCGGCCGAGGCGCGCACCCGCGCGATCGAGATGCTGCGTCGCGTGCGCATCCCGGCGCCGGAGCAGCGCATCGACGAGTATCCGCACAAGCTGTCGGGCGGCATGCGCCAGCGCGCGATGATCGCCATGGCCCTGGCGCTGGACCCGCAGCTCCTGATCGCCGACGAGCCGACCACGGCGCTCGACGTGACGATCCAGGCGCAGATCCTGGAGCTGCTGCGCGAGCTGCGCGCCGAGTTCGGCATGTCGCTGCTGCTGATCACCCACGACCTGGGCGTGGTCGCCGAGGTCGCCGACGAGGTGGCGGTGATGTATGCCGGCCGCGTCGTCGAGCGCGCCGACGTGGCGACGCTGTTCCGCCGCCCGGGCCATCCCTACACGATCGGCCTCATGGCCTCGATCCCCAAGCTGACGGTCGACCAGGACGAGCTGCCGGTGGTCGAGGGCACGGTGCCCAACCCGACGATGCAGCCCGAGGGCTGCCGATTCCATCCGCGCTGCCCCTTCGCCATCGACGCCTGCCGGGCGACCGATCCCGCCCTGACCGCGATCGCGCCCGGCCACGAGGTCGCCTGCCTGCGCGCGCCCCTGGAGCAGCATGTCCTCTGACCCCACGCCGATCCTCGAAGTCGCCGGCTTGGTGAAGCACTTCCCGGTGCGCAAGGGCGTGCTGCAGCGCGTGGTGGGCCACGTGCGCGCGGTCGACGGGGTCGACCTGCACCTGGCCCAGGGCGAGACCCTGGCCCTGGTCGGGGAGAGCGGCTGCGGCAAGTCGACCCTCGGCCGGCTGGTCTTGCGGCTCATCGAGGCGACCGACGGCAGCATCCGCTTCGAGGGCCGCGACGTCCGGGCGCTGGGCGACCGCGAGCTGCGGGGCCTGCGCAGCCGGATGCAGATCATCTTCCAGGACCCCTATGCCTCGCTGAACCCAACCATGACCGTCGGCGACATGATCGCCGAGCCGATGATGCTGCACGGCGCGGGCAACGCCGCCGAGCGGCGGCGGCGGGTGGAGGAGATCCTGGGCCTGGTCGGCCTGTCGCCCTATCACGCGCGGCGCTTCCCGCACGAATTCTCCGGCGGCCAGCGCCAGCGCATCGGCATCGCCCGGGCGCTGGCCGGCGAGCCGCGGCTGATCGTCGCCGACGAGCCGGTCTCGGCGCTGGACGTCTCGATCCAGGCGCAGGTCATCAACCTGATGCGCGACCTGCAGCGCCGCTTCGGCCTCAGCTACATCCTGATCTCGCACGGCCTGGCCGTGGTGAAGCATGTCGCCGACCGCGTCGCGGTGATGTATCTCGGCAAGATCGTGGAGATCGGCGACAAGCGCGCGGTCTTCGCCCGACCGCGCCATCCCTACACCCAGGCCTTGCTCGCGGCGATCCCCATCCCGGACCCGACGCTGAAGCGGCAGCGCGCGCTCCTCGAGGGCGACGTGCCGAGCCCGCTCAATCCGCCGGCCGGTTGCCGCTTCCATACGCGCTGTGCCTTCGCCCAGGCGCGATGCCGGTCAGAGGAACCGCTGCTGGAGGCGACCGAACCAGAGAACGCCAAAGGGGGCCACCAGGTCGCCTGCCACTTCTGGCGCGACGTGCCGGCGATGGCGCCGATCGCCGCCGGGATCGACGCCGACCCGGTGCTGGTGCGCCTGCAGGGCTTCTTTAGCTCACGAGGCCGCGACGACCGGGCTACCGCGCTTGCCAGCGGACCGGCACGCTCCTAGCATCGAGGGCAACGTTGAAGCTTCAACGATCGAAACGGGGAACGGGGACTTTCATCATGAACTTTTCCATCAAGACGCTCCTGGGCGCCACCGCGCTCGCCGCCACCATGGCGCTGTCCGGCGCCGCGTCCGCGCAGCACCTGCGCATCGGCCTGGCCGAGGACCCTGACCTGCTCGACCCGCACCAGGCCCGCACCTTCGTCGGCCGGCTGGTGTTCACCGCGCTGTGCGACAAGCTGGTCGACATCGACGAGAACCTGAAGATCGTGCCGCGGCTGGCGACCGAGTGGACGGTATCGGACGACGGCAAGACGATCACGATGAAGCTGCGCCAGGGCGTGACCTTCCACGACGGCGAGAAGTTCGACGCCGCCGCCGCCAAGTACAACCTCGAGCGCGCGCTGACCCTGCCGGAATCGCGCCGCAAGAGCGAGGTGGCGGCGATCGGCACGATCGACGTCGTCGACGACTACACGATCAAGCTCAACCTGAAGGCGCCGTCCTCGCCGCTGATGTCGCAGTTCACCGACCGCGCCGGCATGATGGTGTCGCCCAAGGCGGCCAAGGAACTGGGCGCGAACCTGGCGACCAAGCCGGTCTGCTCGGGCCCGTTCAAGTTCGTCGAGCGGGTGCAGAACGACCGTATCGTCGTGGAGCGCTTCCCCGGCTACTGGGCCAAGGACAAGATCGCCTTCGACAAGGTGACCTTCCAGCCGATCCCGGACGCGACCGTGCGCTTGGCCAACCTGCAGTCGGGCCAGCTCGACCTCTTGGAGCGCCTGCTGCCGACCGACATCGCCACGGTGAAGGGCGACAAGCGCCTGGTGCTGTCGCCGGTCGTGGGACTCGGCTATATCGGCTTCACGCTGAACCTGGGCAACGGCGAGCGCGCCAATTCGCCTGTCGGCAAGGACCCGCGCGTGCGCGAGGCGATCGAGCTGGCGATCGATCGCAACATCATCAACCAGGTGGTCTTTGCCGGCGAGTTCACGGCGGGCAACCAGCCCGTGGCGCCGTCCAACCCGTTCTACGCCAAGACCGTGCCGGTCCCCGCGCGCAACGTCGAGAAGGCCAAGGCGCTGCTGAAGGAGGCCGGGCAATCGAACCTGACCTTCGAGATGCAGGTGCCGACCGAGACCCAGATCACCCAGGTGAGCCAGGTGATCCAGGCGCAGCTTGCCGAGGCCGGCATCACCCTGAAGCTGATCTCGATCGAGTTCGCCACCGCGCTGCAGAACCAGACCAAGGGCAACTACACAGCGTCGCTGATCGGCTGGTCCGGCCGCCCGGACCCGGACGGCAACATCCACCAGTTCCTGAAGACGAAGGCGCCGCTGAACGAGTCCGGCTATTCGAACCCGGTGGTGGACGAGGCGCTGGACGGCGCGCGGCTGACCTACGACATCGCCAAGCGCCAGGCGGCCTACACCAAGGCGGCCGAGCAGTACCTGAAGGACCGGCCGATCATTTATCTCTATCACCAGAAGTGGCTGTTCGCGCACTCGGCCAAGCTCGCGGGCTTCAAGCCCTACCCGGACGCGATGATCCGGCTCGAAGGAGTGAAGCTGCAGTAG
>JAEULC010000430.1 GCA_016792605.1 Rhodospirillales bacterium | reverse complement strand
GGCGCCGCCATGGCGCTGTGGAACTTCGCGCAAGTCCGCCCGGCCGGCGCGGCCAAGCTGCGCGCCTACAACCCGACCATGGCCGAGCATGGCTGGCGCTCGCGCCACAGCATCGTCGAGATCGTCAACGACGACATGCCGTTCCTGGTCGATTCGGTGACGACCGAGCTGAACCGCCTCGGCCTGCAGGTGCACCTGGTCGTCCACCCGATCCTGCACGTGACCCGCGATGCCGAGGGCCGGCTCGTCGAGCTGGCGCCGGCGGGTGCGCCGCAAGGCCAGGCTGAATCGATGATGCGGGTCGAGGTCAACGAGCAGACCACGCCCGAGCAGCTGGCCGCGATCCAGGCGAACCTCGCGCGCGTGCTGGGCGACGTGCGCCTGGCGGTGCGCGACTGGAAGGCGATGCGCGAGAAGCTGCGTTCCATCGTCCAGGCGCTGAAGGCCGACCCGCCGCCGGTGCCAGAGGAGGAGTTCAGCGAGGCGCTGGCCTTCCTGCAGTGGCTCGACGACGACCACTACACCTACCTGGGGTTCCGCGAGTACCGCTTCGCCGGCACCGGCGCCGACGCGCATCTGGAGATCGTGGCCGGCACGCCGATGGGCGTGCTCTCCGACGCCGAGCGACGCGTGTTCGACGACCGGCGCAATTTCGGCCAGCTCGGCGACGAGATCGTGCGCTACATGCTGTCGCCGCAGCTCCTGACGGTCGCCAAGGCCAACCGCCGCTCCACCGTCCACCGCCCGGTGCACATGGACACGATCGGCATCAAGCAGATCGCCAAGGACGGCACGGTCACGGGCGAGTGGCGCTTCGTCGGCCTCTTCACCTCGGTCGCCTATAACCTCAGCCCGCGCGCCATCCCGCTTCTGCGCCAGAAGGTCGAGCGCGTGCTGAAGACCGCCGGCTTCCCGCCGCAGTCGCACGACGGCAAGGCGCTGGCGCACATTCTCGACGCCTATCCGCGCGACGACATGTTCCAGATCAGCGTGCCCGAGCTGGCCGAGATCTCGCGCGGCATCCTGCACCTGCAGGAGCGCCAGCGCATCGCGCTGTTCGTGCGCCGGGACGCGTTCGAGCGCTACGTCTCCTGCCTGATCTACGTGCCGCGCGACCGGCTCTCGACCGATCTGCGCGTGCGGCTGCTCGACATCATCGCCAAGGCCTATGGCGGCTCGGTCGCCACCTTCTACACCCACATGACCGACGAGCCGCTGGCGCGGCTGCACGTCATCATCCGCACCAAGCGCGGCGAGGTGCCGCAGGTCGACGTCGCCGAGCTGGAGGCACGGCTGATCGAGGCCGGGCGCACCTGGGCCGACCGCCTGCGCCAGAGCCTGCACGACCGGTTCAAGGACGGCGAGGGCGTGCGGCTCTACGACCGCTACGCCGAGGCCTTCCCGGTCTCCTACCGCGAGCGCTTCGACGCCGGCATCGCGATCGAGGACATCCTGCTGCTGGAGGACGCCGCGAAGGACGACGGCCTGGCGCTGACGCTCTACCGCCCGATCGAGGCGGCGCCGGACGAGCTGGGGTTCAAGATCGTGCATCGCGGCACGCCGCTGGCGCTCTCGGACGTGCTGCCGGTGCTGGAGCACATGGGCGTGCGCGCGATCAGCGAGATGCCCTACCGCGTCGCGCCCGACAAGGGCGGCGAGGTGCTGTGGATCCACGACTTCGCGCTCGCCATGGCGCCCCAGGGCGGCGGCCCGCGCGGCGACGTGGTGCTGAGCCAGGTGCGCGACGTGTTCCACGACGTCTTCGCCAAGGTGTGGCGCGGCGCGCTGGAGAATGACGGCTTCAACCGCCTGGTGCTGCTGGCCGGGCTCGACGCCGCGGGCATCGTCGTGCTGCGCGCCTACGCCAAGTACCTGCGTCAGGCCGCCTTCACCTTCTCGCAGTCCTATATCGAGCAGACCTTCGCCACCCATCCGAAGGTCGCCCGCCTGCTGGTCGAGCTGTTCGCGGCCCGGTTCGATCCTGGCTTTGCCGGCAAGGACGACCGCAACGCCGCCGAGAAGGGCATCGCGATCGAGATCGAGCACGCGCTCGACGCGGTCACGAACCTGGACGAAGACCGCATCCTCCGGCGCTATGTCAACCTGATCGGCGCCACCCAGCGCACCAACCACTACCAGAGATCCGAGAAGGGCAAGCGCAAGGCCTACCTGTCGCTGAAGCTCGACAGCCGCGCGATCGAGGAACTGCCGCTGCCCCGGCCGCTGGTCGAGGTGTTCGTCTACTCGCCCCGGGTCGAGGCGATCCACCTGCGCGGCGGGCGCGTGGCGCGCGGCGGCATCCGCTGGTCCGACCGGCGCGAGGATTTCCGCACCGAGATCCTGGGCCTGATGAAGGCGCAGATGGTGAAGAACGCCGTCATCGTGCCGGTCGGCTCGAAGGGCGGCTTCGTGGTCAAGCGGCCGCCGGCGGCGGGCGGGCGCGAGGCGTATCTCGCCGAAGGCATCGAGTGCTACAAGATCCTGATGCGCGGGTTGCTGGACATCACCGACAGCTACATCCCCGGCGCGATCCGCGCGCCCGAAAGCGTGGTCAGGCGCGACCAGGAGGATCCCTACCTCGTCGTCGCCGCCGACAAGGGCACGGCGACCTTCTCCGACATCGCCAACGGCGTGTCGCAGGACTACAAGTTCTGGCTCGACGACGCCTTCGCGTCCGGCGGATCGGCCGGCTACGACCACAAGAAGATGGGCATCACCGCGCGCGGCGCGTGGGAGTCGGTCAAGCGTCATTTCCGCGAACTGGGGCGCGACACGCAGGCCCAAGACTTCACCGCGGTCGGCGTCGGCGACATGTCGGGCGACGTGTTCGGCAACGGCATGCTGCTGTCCAAGCACATCCGCCTGCTCGCCGCCTTCGACCACCGCCACATCTTCCTCGACCCAGCGCCCGACGCGGCGGCGAGCTGGGCCGAGCGCAAGCGCCTGTTCGACCTGCCGCGCTCGTCCTGGGCCGACTACGACAAGAAGCTCATTTCGCCCGGCGGCGGCGTGTTCGAGCGCAGCTTGAAGACCATCAAGCTGACGCCGGAGATCAAGGCGGCGCTCGATGTGGCGCAGGACAGCATGACCCCGGCCGAGCTGATGAAGGCGATCCTGGTGGCGCCGGCGGACCTGCTGTTCTTCGGCGGCATCGGCACCTATGTGAAGGCCAAGGCCGAGAGCAACGCCGAGGTCGGCGACCGCGCCAACGACGCGATCCGCATAGACGCCGGCCAGGTGCGCGCCAAGGTCATCGGCGAGGGCGCCAATTTGGGCGTCACCCAGCGCGGGCGCATCGAGTACGGGCTGCTCGGCGGGCGCGGCAACACCGACGCGGTCGACAATTCGGCCGGCGTCGATACCTCGGACCACGAGGTCAACATCAAGATCCTGCTCGGCGACATCGTCGCGGCCGGCGACATGACGACCAAGCAGCGCAACCAGCTCCTGGAATCGATGACCGACGAGGTCGCCTACCTCGTGCTGCGCGACAACTACGAGCAGTCGCAGATCCTGTCGATCCAGGAGCTGCAGGGCGCCGGCGGCATCGACCAGCACGGCGCGATGATGCGCGACCTGGAGCGCGCCGGGCGGCTTGACCGCGCCATCGAGTTCCTGCCCGACGACGAGGCGCTGGCGCAGCGCCTGGCCCAAGGCAAGGGGCTGACAAGGCCCGAGATGGCGGTCTTGCTCGCCTATTCCAAGATGGCGCTCTACGATGCTCTGCTGCCCTCGGACCTGCCCGACGACAAGCTGCTCGAGGCCGACCTCGTCGGCTACTTCCCCAAGCAGCTCGGCGAGAAGTTCCGCGCCGAGATCGGCCAGCATCGCCTGCGGCGCGAGATCATCGCCACGGTCGTCACCAACGCGATGATCAATCGCGTCGGCTCCAGCTTCGTGTCGCAGCTTACCTCCGACACCGGCCGCACGGCGCCCGACGTCGCGCGCGCCTACCTGGTGGCGCGCCAGGTGCTGCACCTGAACCGGCGCTGGGACGCGGTCGAGGCGCTGGACGGCAAGGCCCCTGCCGCGGCGCAGTATGCGCTGTTCGCCGAGATCGGCCGCGCCGCCGAGCGCGCGACGCGCTGGGTGCTCTCCGCGGTGCAGCCGCCACTGGTGCTGGCCGACAATGTGCACCGCTTCGGCGCGGCGGCCCGCGCGGTGGGCGACGGGCTCGACACGCTGCTCTCGGCCGAGGGCCGGGCCGAGCTCAAGCGCCGCACCGACCAGTTCAAGGAGCTGGGCGCCCCGGCCGAGATCGCGGCCGACATCGCCGCGCTCGACCCGCTGGTCTCGTCCTTCGACATCGCGCGCATCGCCGAGACCGGCACGGCGCTGCCGATCGACCGCGCCGGCACGCTCTACTTCGCCGTCGGCGCGCGCTTCGGGCTCGACTGGCTGCGCGCGGCCGCCGCCGCCGCGGTCGCCGGCGGGCGCTGGAGCAAGCTCGCGTTCCGTTCCCTGCTCGACGAGATCGATTCGATCCAGTGCAGCCTCGCCGCCAGCGTCATCGCGGCCCAGGAGTCGGCAGGAGCCGGCGCGGACGGCGACCCGGCCGCGGCGATCGAAGCCTGGGTGCAGACGCGCCAGGCGCCGGTCAAGCGCGCCGACGACGTGATCGCCGACATCAAGGCGACCGGGCGGCTCGACCTCGCCATGCTCGCGGTCGCGGCGCGCCAGCTCCGCGCGCTTGCCGGATGAGCCATGCCGCGCCCTTGAAGGGCGTGCGCGTGCTCGACCTCACCAACGTGCTGGCGGGGCCCTTCGCGGCCTACCAGTTGGCCCTGCTCGGCGCCGACGTGATCAAGGTCGAGACGCCGGACGGCGGCGACCTGGCGCGCCAGCTCGGTGCCGATCCCGGGCTCAACAAGCGACACCTGGGCGCGAGCTTCCTGGCCCAGAACGCCGGCAAGCGCTCGATCGCGATCGACCTGAAGCATCAGGAGGGCCGCGCCGTGTTCCTGGACCTGGTCAGGACCGCCGACGCGCTGGTCGAGAACTTCCGCCCCGGGGTGATGGCCAGGCTGAAGCTCGGCTGGGACGAGCTTCGCGCGATCAGGCCCGATCTCGTCTACTGCGCCATCTCCGGCTTCGGCCAGGATGGCGACCTCAAGCACAACCCGGCCTACGACCAGATCGTGCAGGGCATGTCCGGCGTCATGGCGATCACCGGCACGCCCGAGACCACGCCGCTGCGCGCCGGCTACCCGGTCGCCGACACCACGGGCGGCATCACCGCCGCCTTCGCCATCGCCGCGGCGCTGTTCGACCGCGCGCGCGGCGGCGGCGGGCGCTTCATCGACGTGTCGATGCTGGAAGCGACGCTGGTGACGCTGGGCTGGCCGGTGTCGAACTACCTGACCGCCGACGCGCTGGCGCGGCCCATGGGCAACGACAACATGACCGCCGCGCCCTCTGGCGCGTTCCGGGCATCGGACAAGCCGATCAACATCGCCGCCAACAAGCAGCAGCAGTTCGAGGCGCTGTGCGACGCCATCGGCCGGCCCGAGCTGGCGCGGGACCCGCGCTTTGCCGAGCGCGAGGCGCGCAAGCAGAACCGCGCCGCGCTGACGGCGGAAATCGAGCGGGCGCTCGGGACGCAGCCCGCCGACCATTGGGTGGCGCTGTTCAACAAGCGGGGCATTCCCTGCGGGCCGGTGCTGAGCCTGCCCGAGGCGATCGCGCTCGCCGAGGCGCAGACCGGCGACCTGCTGCACGCGTTCCCAGCCATGCCCGACGGCGAGGCCAGGCGCCTGCGCGTGCTGCGCAGCGGCTTCCGCTATTCCGGCGAGCGCCCGGACATCGACCGCCCGCCGCCGCGCCTGAACCAGCATGCCGAGGACATCCTGGGCGAACTCGGCTACGATCAGGACCGCATTGCCGCCCTGCGCGCGGCGAAGGCGGTGGGGTAGGCGCGATGAACTGGCGTGCGCAACTGGTCCCGGATCTCGGCGCCGCCACGAAGGCGCCGGCCGCGACCCTGCCCCCGCCCGACCGCCTGCACCCCACCATCCGCGCGCTCTACGAGCATTGGCTGTCGATCCATCCGGCCAGCGGGCTTCCCGGCCGCCAGCATTTCGACCCGGTGGCGGTACCGCGCCTGCTGGCGAATGTCTGGCTGCTCGATCTCGAACGCGACCCCTGGCGCTTCCGCTACCGCGTGATCGGGTCGGCCCTGGTCCAGGCCGGCACGCCGGTGCGCACCGGCGACTGGCTGCACGAGGTGCTGCCCGACAAGGCCCAGCGCGCCGGCATGGAGGCGCTGTTCCTGCAGGCGATCGAATCGCGCGCGCCGGCCTGGCGCCGTGGCGCGCCGACCATCGCGCACGACCGGTTCATCAGCGAGCTCGAGGTCATCGTCCTGCCGCTGGCGCGCGACGGCGTCACGGTCGACAACCTGCTGAACGCCACCGTGTTCTACTGGCAGGCGCGGTAGGAAGGCCGATGGCCGCGCAGGACCGGGACGACCCCGACGACTTGGGCGGCTGCGCCGGCGAGTGCAACTACGTGCTGCGCCGGGTCGACCGCCTCGACGCAGCGGGCCGTCCGGTGGCGTGGGAGGTCGAGACCTGCACCGGCTGCGGGCGCGAGATCGCGGCTCACCCGGTTGCGTCGCCGCCGGTTGCGTCGCCGGGAGCCAGTGAATAGCATCGCGCCATGTCGAAGCTCGTCCCGCTGATCGCCGCCGCGCTTGTCGTCGCGGCCCCCGCCCGCGCAGCGACGCTGTGCGACGTCGCCGCCCCGCTGCGCATCGCCGCGATGGATTCGCGCGAGGGCATCTATGTCGGCGAGTGGCGCGACGACACGCGCCGGCTGCGTTCCTGCGCGGCGCTGGTGATCGAGCGCTTCAACAGCAACGACACCGTGAACGTGGTCTATTTCCACGGCGCCGAGCCGGCCTGGAGCATCGACAAGCCGGGCTTCCGGCGCGAGACGATGAAGGTGCGGGGCTACGATACGCTGCTGACCGAGACGCTGACGACCAAGGTGGAGTTCAAGCTGGTCGGCGGCAACATCGAGGCCAAGCATACCGACGCCAACGGCAAGGTCACCTCGGGCAAGCTGCAGAAGCAGTACTAGCGGCCCCCCGCGGCGAGCGCCGCGAACGACCTAGCAGCCAAATCGCCGGAGGCCGCAATTGACCGGGCGCGGCAGGAACTGCTCGGGCCGGCCGACCTCGGCCGGGGTGGGCGCCGAGTTCACCGCCGAGTCGGGCGCAGAGCTGCTGAAGGCCTGGAACGGCAGGGGGTTGATCGCGCCGGTCCCGGCATTGGGTCCGACCGTGGCGTTCGGGCCCGGCATGTAGCCGCGCGACCCGGCGCCCGGGGAGATGTAGCCCAGCGCCATCGCCGCCGGCTCGACCCAGCCGCCGCCGGCGCCGGCACCTTGGGTGCTGTCGGTGTAGCCCATCGCCGCGCCGCCCGGCGCCCCCCGGGCCAGGTCGGGCGGGATCGAGACCGTCACCCCGTCGGCACGCTTCTCGCGCACGGTGCGGGGGGCCGGCTGCTGGTCGGTCGGCACGGCCCGGGCGGCCGGATTCTGGGCGTCTTGTGTCTGGGCGAGCGCCGCGGGACCGGGCGCCGAGGCCAGTCCAAGCGCCAGCAGCAGGGCCGCCGAAGCGCGCCGCAGGGTATTCCAGGAATGCATCGGCCCCTCCTTTCTCCGGGCCGGGCGGGGGTCGCCGGGCATCGGGTCGGACCGTTACGCTTTGATAAAGAGAATCGGCCTTAAGCGGTTTCCCCGCAAGCCCCGATCACGCGGGTGTGCTAGGCTTTTGGCTCATCGCCGCCCGGTTCTTCGCCGTTCTGGCGCCAATTTGGGGGAGCACGTAGCCTATGTCCCGGATCGCCTTTGCCGCCGCCCTGGCCCTGTCCGCCGCCGCGTCTTGGATCGCAGCCCCGCCGGCGGGCGCCCAGACCGTCGGCGCCTGCCCGCAGGCCCAGGTGACGCAGTACATCGCCGAGCTGACCGCCATGTCGACGACGTCCGAGTCCTCGATCCGCTACCTGATCCCGAAGTTCCGCGAGTGCGGCCAGGGCGCGATCGCAGGCGAGCTCGACGGCTCGCCGGAATGGCTCGCCTCGATGCGCCAGCACATCCAGGCCCAGGCGAACTCGGCCGCCGAGCTCAAGGTCGCCATCGACACGGCGATCGGCAATCTCGGCAAGGCCGAGTCGTCGCTGCAGAAGCACTACACGCTGGTGCTGCAGGGCATCGACTCGATGTACGACAACCGCTTCCCGCCGGCCTGCCGGCGCGAGCGCGAGAAGATCGTGACCAGCATGAAGTCGACCCGCCCGCAAGTGCCCGCCGCGCTCGACAAGCTCGCCAAGTTCAAGGCCTGCATCGGCTGACGCACCACAAGAAACACAGGGAGAAGGGAATCACCATGAACGACCTCGTCGCGCCCGAACGATTGACGCAGTCCTGGATCGACCAGCGCGTGTTCGACCTCTACGACGAGTACTGCCACGGCCGCATGGACCGCCGCGCCTTCCTGGAGCGCGCGGCGCTGGTCGCCGGCGGGCTGGCGATGGCGCACGCGCTGC
The DNA here is from genome assembly GCA_016792605.1 of Rhodospirillales bacterium. GTDB lineage: Bacteria > Pseudomonadota > Alphaproteobacteria > JAEULC01 > JAEULC01 > JAEULC01. The sequence continues at coordinate 3,726 of JAEULC010000430.1, read as the reverse complement.
TGCCGAACTACGCCCGCGCCATGACGGTCTCGTTCACCGACCCGAAGATCAAGGCGACCTACGTCACCTACGACTCGCCCGGCGGCACGTCGGGCAAGATGCGCGGCTACCTGGTGCAGCCCGTCACCGGCCAGCCCGGCACCGGGAAGTTCCCCGCCGTGCTGGTGATCCACGAGAACCGCGGCCTCAACCCCTATCTCGAGGACGTGGCGCGCCGCGCCGCGCTGGCGGGCTTCGTGGCCCTGGCGCCGGACGGCCTGTTCCCGATCGGCGGCTATCCCGGCAACGACGACGACGGCCGCACGATGCAGGCGACGCTCGACCAGGCGAAGCTCCGGACCGACATGCTGAACTCGGCGCGGTTCCTCAAGTCCCACGCGGCGTCGACCGGCAGGCTCGGCGTCACCGGCTTCTGCTGGGGCGGCGGCACCACCAACTGGCTCGCCGCCCAGCTGGGCGCGGACATGCAGGCGGGCGTGCCGTTCTACGGCGTCGCGGCCGAGACCGACTCGGTGACGCGGATCAAGGCGCCCTTGTCGATCCAGCTCGCCCAGACCGACGAGCGCGTCAACGCCACCTACCCGGCCTACGAGGCGGCGCTGAAGGCCGCGGGCGTGGCCTACGAGCTGCACACCTACCCGGGCACGCAGCACGGCTTCCACAACAACTCGACGCCGCGCTACGACGAGGCGGCGGCCAAGCTGGCCTGGGAGCGCACGGTCGCGTGGTTCAAGAAGCACCTGGCGTGATCGGGTCTGGCCTGATCGGGCCTGGCCGGAGCGGTAAGGCGCAGTCGGTGGCGCGAGCGCGTTGGTGACCACCCCGCAGGACCTCACCCGCCTGATCCTGGCGATCCTGTTCCTGGGCGGGCTGATCGGCCTGTCCTTGTGGATCCTCTTGCCGTTCCTGCCGGCGATCGTCTGGGCGGCGACGCTGGTGATCGCGACCTGGCCGCTGTTCCGCCGGCTCGAGGCGCGCCTGCTCGGCCGCCGTTCGCTCGCCGTCGCGGCGATGACGCTGATGCTGCTGGTGCTGGTCGTGGTGCCGGTCTGGCGCGCGATCGACATCATCGTCAAGAACGCCGGCACGATCGTGTCCTGGGGCGAGTACGTCGCGGTGATGGAGTTCCCGCCGGCGCCGGCCTGGCTGGCCGGCCTGCCGATGGTCGGCGAGAGCGCCGCCGAGGCCTGGAACAGTGTCGGCAGCTCGGGCTGGCGCGAGCTGCTGCAGCTCGCCAGGCCCTATGCCGGCCAGGCGACGCAGTGGTTCGTGGGCGCCGCCGGCAGCTTCGGCCTGATGCTGGTGCAGCTCCTGCTCACCATCGCCGTCGCGGTGATCCTCTATGCCCAGGGCGAGCAGGCCGCCGCGCTCTGCGTGCGCTTCGGCGGCCGGCTCGCGGGCGAGCGCGGGCGCCAGTCGGCGATCCTGGCGGCCCAGGCGATCCGCGGCGTGGCGCTGGGCGTCGTGGTGACCGCGCTGGTGCAGTCCGCGGTCGGCGGCATCGGGCTTTTCGTCGCCGGCGTGCCCTTCGCGGGCGTGCTCGGCGCGGTGATGTTCTTCCTCTGCCTGGCCCAGCTCGGCCCCGCGCTGGTGCTGGTTCCCGCCGTGATCTGGATGTACGCCAGCGGCAGCGCCACGCTGGCGACGGTGCTCTTGGTCTTCGCGGTCGTCGCCATGACGATGGACAATTTCCTGCGCCCTGTCCTGATCCGCATGGGCGCCGACCTGCCGCTGCTCCTGATCCTGGCCGGGGTCATCGGCGGCCTGGTCGCCTTCGGCCTCATCGGCATCTTCCTCGGCCCCACCATCCTCGCCGTCGGCTACACGCTGCTGCGCGCCTGGATCGCCGAGGACGGCGTCGACGACGGCGATGGCGAACCCGGGGACGCCGGATGACCTGCCGTGCTTAGGCAGCTCCTGGTCGGCGGGGCGGCCAGCGTCGCCGCGGTCGCGATCCACGCGCTGGTGATGACGCTGGTGGTGCGCGTCGCCGCCGGGACCGCCGCGCGCGATCCGGCCTGGCCGTCGCTGCACCTCGCCGGCACGATGGTCGCGACCGTGCTGGTGCTGATGCTCGCGCATGTGCTCGAGGTCCTGGCGTGGGCGTTCGTCTACCGCCTCGCCGGCGCCGCGCCGGCCGGCGCGACCGTCTACTTCGCCTTCGTCAACTACACGACGCTCGGCTACGGCGACATCGTCCCGGCCGAGCGCTGGCGCCTCCTGGGGCCGATGGCGGCGATGAACGGCGTGCTGATGTTCGGCTGGTCCACCGCCGTGATCTTCGAGGTGCTGCGCAAGTCGCTGCCGCAGCGGAGCCGCGCAATGACGGATGCGTCATGACGATCCGCGTCCCGGCCATTCGCGTGCCAACAGGGGACCTCCACGCGATCTACGCCGGCGTGGCGCGCAGCCATCGCGCGACCGAGGAGGAGCAGCGCCTGTTCGCCGACGGCCTGCTGGCGGCCGATTTGCGCGGCCACCCGACCCAGGGCATCGGCCTCTTGGCCTATCTCGACGATCTCTTCCGCCAGGGCGCGATGCGCTTCGGCGCCAGGCTCGAGGCCCTGCGCGAGACCGTCGCCACCGCGCTCTGCGAGGGCGGCGCCAATTCCGGCCATGTCCAGGGCGCCCGCGCCATGGCGCTCGCCATCCAGAAGGCGCGGCGCACCGGCATCGGCTTCGTCACGGTCCGCAATTCCGGCGACTGCGGCATGGTCGCGAACTACAGCGTGCAGGCGGCCGATGCCGGCATGATCGGCCTCGCCATGTCGACCGGCCCGGTGCTGGTGGCGCCCTGGGGCGGGCGCGACGCGGCCTTCTGCACCAACCCGCTCTCGCTCGCCATGCCGGCGGGCGCGGCCGAGCCCATCGTCATCGACATGGCGACCAGCGCCGGGTCGATGGGCGGCGTGGTGCTGGCGGCGCGCGACGCCAGGCTGCTCGACGGCAAGTCGGTGGTCGACGCCGAGGGCCTCTATACCGACGACCCCAGGCGCGTGATCCTCGACCCGATGGACCGCGAGAGCCGCATGGCCGGCGCGCTGCTGCCCGCCGGGCCCAAGGGCTTCGGCATGGTGCTGCTGGTCGAGATCCTCAGCGCGCTCCTGAGCGGCGAGCGGCAATGGACGGGCTCAGGCGCGCTCGCCGGCGACGAGCCGCCGCCCCCTGGCATCGACGGTCGACAAAGCCGCGCCGACAAGACACGGGGACGCCGCGCGCACTACGCCCAGAGCTTCCTGGCGCTCGACATCGCCGTGTTCCAGGACCCCGCGGCGTTCAAGGCCGCAGCCGACCGCATGATCCAGACGCTGACCACAGCCCCGCCCGCCCAGGGCTTCGCCGCGGTCCGCCTCCACGGCCAGGGCACGCGCGCCCGATCGGAGGACTACCGGGCGAACGGCGTTCCCGTCCGCCCCGAGGAATGGGAAAAGGTCGCGGCCCTGAAGGCGCGGCTGGGGCTTTAGCGGGCCGCGCTCGTCCTCCCGTGCCCCTATCCGTCATGGCCGGCCGCCGAGCCGGCCATCCACGCCGACCGTCGCGGCACGGATGAAGCGTGGATGCCCGGGTCAAGCCCGGGCATGACGCGAAACGAAGAGGGTAGGAGCTCCGACGCCCGCATTGCGGTCCGGCCCGGCAATCCACTAGCATTTCCGTCGGGCAAGGGGAGGGGAAGCCATCATGACCGTCTTCAGCGTCGTGCGGTTCAAGGTCAAGCCGGGCATGGAG
>JAEULC010000417.1 GCA_016792605.1 Rhodospirillales bacterium | reverse complement strand
CGCTGCTTCACCCGCTCGATCACCGCCGCGGCGGTCTCGGGCTCCATCAGCGACGGCGTGCCGCCGCCGAAGAACAGGCTTCCGACGACGCGATCCGGCATCTGGTCGGCCCAGTGGTCCAGTTCCGCCAGCAGCGCGCGCCGCCAGCGCGCCTGGTCGATGCTGTCGCGCACATGCGAGTTGAAGTCGCAGTACGGGCATTTCGACCGGCAGAACGGCCAGTGGACGTAGATGGCGAGCGGCGTGGTCATCGAGAAAGCCTGCGCGATCCTACGGCGCGTAAGTAAGCGGCAGCGCGGTCGTGTACTTGATCTGCTCCATGGCGAAGGCGGAGCTGACGTCGGCGAGCGCGATGCGGGCGATCAGGCGCTTGTAGACCGCGTCATAGGCCGCGATGTCCGGCACCACGATGCGCAGCAGGTAGTCGACGTCGCCGCTCATCCGGTAGAACTCGACCACTTCGGGAAAGTCGCGCACCGCGGCGGCGAATTTCTCCAGCCAGCCGAGGTCGTGCTGGTTGGTCTTCACCGACACGAAGACGGTCACGCCGACCCGCAGCTTCTCCGGGTCCAGCACCGCCACGCGTGCCTGGATGACCCCGGCTTCCTCGAGCTTCTGGATCCGCCGCCAGCAGGGCGTGGCCGACAGCCCGACCCGCTCGGCGATCGCGGCAACCGGCACGGTCGCGTCGTCCTGCAGGATCGCCAGAATCTTCCGATCAATCTCGTCGATCTGCAAAAAAAATCCTCCAAATAGCCTATAGATAGGATGTTTATCCTAAATCAGCATCGCACGGCGCACCAGAACGCAAACCGTTTCCAGAAATTCCTGGCAAGCTCCTGACATCGTTGCCGATTCGCCCGCCGCTGCCGCCACGGAGCCTGCCATGAGCCTCAACAACCTGTTCACCGAGCACCCGGAAACCGTGGGCGAGACCTATGGCGAGCACCTGGTCATGGCCTCGGGCTTCGGCCTCCGGATGATCGGCGCCGGCCTCGCCTGCCTGGTCCACGGCCTGCTGCCCTTCCTCTTCGTCAAGACCGGCAGCGCCGCGATCACCGAGCTGCACCAGCGCATGGTGACGCACCGCAATCGCAAGATGCCGGCGACCCCGGCCACCGAGGCCGCCAAGGCTGCCTAGCGCGGCTCCGTCGCCAGCACGGTCATCGCCGGCGTCACGCCGGGCGCAGCGTTCCAGGCCATCCCCTCGACCAGCTTCTTGAATGCGACCGCGCGATGGCTGATCGCGTGCTTGGCGAGCGGCTCCATCTCGCCGAAGGTCTCGGCATAGCCCTCGGGCAGGAACATCGGGTCGTAGCCGAAGCCGCGCGACCCGCGCGGCGGCCAGACCAGCGTGCCGTGGACGCGCCCCTCGAAGGAGCGGATCGGCTGGCCGGGCGCGGCGAAGCTCAGCACCGAGATGAAATAGGCGCGGCGATTGGCGCTCGCTCCGAGTTCGTCGTTCACCCGTTTCATCGCGTGGCCGAAATCGCGCTTGCCCTCAAGCTCCGCCCAGCGCGCCGAATAGATCCCGGGCGCGCCGTCGAGCGCCTCGACCACGATCCCGGAATCGTCGGCCAGCGCCGGCAGGTTGCTGCCCCGCATCGCGGCTGAAGCCTTGAGCTCGGCATTGCCGATGAAGGTCGAGGCGGTCTCCTCGGGCTCGGGCAGGCCCAGCTCGCCCGCCGACACGCAGGCGAAGCCGTAGGGCGCCAGCAGGTCGCCCATCTCGACCAGCTTGCCCTTGTTGTGCGTGGCGATGACGAGGCGCTGGGTCATGGGCGCTGAGTCTCCGCCAGATCAGCCCTGCCCCGTCGCCTTCTTCTGCGCGGCCACCAGCTCGGCGACGCCCTTGCGCGCCAGCGTCATCAGCGACTGGAACTGCGCGTCGGAAAAGGGTTCCTTCTCGGCCGTGCCCTGGACCTCGACGATGCCACCCTTGCCGGTGAGCACGAAATTGGCGTCGGCCTCGGCGTTGCTGTCCTCGGCGTAGTCCAGGTCGAGCACGGGCGTGCCCTTGTAGAGGCCGCAGGAGATCGCGGCGACCTGGTCGACCAGCGGCGCCGTCTTGACTGCGCCGATCTTCTTCAGGTGCTGGATGGCGTGATGCAGCGCGACGTAGGAGCCGGTGATCGCCGCCGTGCGCGTGCCGCCATCGGCCTGGATCACGTCGCAGTCGATCTTGATCTGGATTTCGCCGAGCGCCTTCATGTCGACCACCGCGCGCAGCGAGCGGCCGATCAGGCGCTGGATCTCCTGCGTGCGGCCCGACTGCTTGCCGCGCGCCGCCTCGCGGTCGGTGCGGGTGTTGGTCGAACGCGGCAGCATGCCGTACTCGGCCGTCACCCAGCCCTGGCCCGAGTTGCGCAGGAAGGGCGGCACCTTGTCCTCGACCGAGGCGGTGCAGAGCACATGCGTGTCGCCGAACTTGGCGAAGCACGAGCCCTCGGCGTGCTTGCTGAACCCGGGTTCCAGGACGATGCGGCGGAGCTGGTCGGGCGCGCGGCCGGACGGACGCATGGCAAGCCTTTCGATAGTGCTGCAAAATCAGCCGGATATCGCCCTTCGGCCCGGCGCCCGGCGGTTGACGCCCCGGCGGGCGGCGCCTACATAGCATGACGGCCCCGGGCGCAGCACCCCCCATGCCTTTGCCACGGGCACGGGGTCGGTGGCGTGGCCGCGGGCGCGGAACTACGGTACGAAAACACGGATGATCGGCGCGCTGAACGACCGCTCGCGGGAGATTTTCCGCCACATCGTCGATGCCTATGTCGAGACCGGCGAGGCCGTGGGCTCGCGCACGATCTCGCGCCGCCTGGGCATGGCGCTGTCGCCGGCAACGATCCGCAACGTGATGGCGGACCTGGAGGAATCCGGGCTGCTCTACGCCCCGCACACCTCCGCCGGGCGGGTCCCGACCGAGGCGGGCCTGCGGCTGTTCGTCGACGGGCTGCTCGAGATCGGCGCGCTGTCGCAGGAGGAGCGTTCGAGCATCGACGGGCAATGCGCCGCGACCGGCCGCAGCCTGAACGCCGTGCTGGAAGAAGCGACGACGATGCTCTCGGGCCTGTCGCGCTGCGCCGGCCTTGTGGTCGCGCCGAAGACCGAGGCGGCGCTGAAGCATATCGAGTTCGTGCAGCTCGGGCCCGGCCGGGCGCTCGCCGTCATGGTCACCGAGAACGGGCTGGTCGAGAACCGGGTCATCGACCTGCCGATCGGCATGCCGGCCTCGAGCCTGATCGAGGCGTCGAACTACCTGGCAACCCGGCTGGTCGGGCGCACGCTGGACGAGGCCCGCGCCGCGATCAAGGCCGAGCTGGAAGCGCACCGCGCGCAGCTCAACGAACTGAGCCAGAAGGTGGTCGAGGCCGGGCTGGCCACCTGGTCGCAGTCCGGCGGCTACCTCCTGGTGCGCGGCCAGGGCCAGTTGCTGGCCGACGTGCAGCAGATGGCGGACCTGGAGCGTATCCGCGGCCTGTTCACCCTGCTGGAGACCAAGGACGCGATGGTGCGGCTGCTCGACGCGTCCGAGCGCGCCCAGGGCGTGCAGATCTTCATCGGCGCGCAGAACGAGCTGTTCTCGGTCGCCGGCTGCTCGGTCGTGATCGCGCCCTACGCCAACCGCGAGGAAAAGATCGTCGGCGCGATCGGGGTGATCGGGCCGACCCGCATGAACTACGCGCGCATCATCCCGATGGTGGACTACACCGCCAAGGTGATCGGCCGGCTGCTGCGCTGAGGCTTTCGGTTGACCTTTGCCGCCGATCTCCCTACCTCACGGCCAGACCTTTTGACCGAACGGAACCGACCATGACCGAAAATCCCGATCGCCCCGGCCAGCCTGGAATGGGCAATCCCGGGGACGAGCATGCCGCGAACCCGGCGGCTTCGGCCGCCGCGGCCCGCGCCTACCAGCACGCGCCGACGCCCGAGGAATTCGCGCCCGCCTCGCCGCCCGGCGCCGAGCAGCCGGCCGCGGGGGGTGAACAGTCCGCCCTGGCCGCCGAGGTGGCGCAGCTCAAGGACCAGCTCTTGCGCGCGCTCGCCGAGACCGAGAACACGCGCCGCCGCGCCGAGCGCGACCGCGAGGACGCGGGCAAGTTCGCCGCCGCCAATTTCGCCCGCGACGT
>JAEULC010000367.1 GCA_016792605.1 Rhodospirillales bacterium | reverse complement strand
GTCGCGAGCTGGGCGACGGCGCGGCCCGAGGCCGGCGACAGGCCGAAGCCGACGCTCGACATGGTCGCGATCACCACGTTGCCGGGGTTCTCCAGCCGGTCGAGCACCGGCCGGCCGTCGGGCGTGTTCTCGACGATCCCGGCCCAGCTGCGGATCACGCGGACGTGCCGGGCGCGCGGGAACAGGTCGCCCAGGCGGCGCGCCAGGCTGCGCGTGACCGGCGTGGTCACGGCGCGCGGCGCCTGCAGCCCCTGCTCCTCGAGCCATTCATGCGGCCCGCCGCCATAGGCGAGGTTGCCGCGCAGCGTCTGGCGCCCGTAGAGCCCGCCGCCGTCGATGCCGCCATGTGTCATCAGCGGCAAGGGCTCGGTCACGATCATCTCGGCGCGCGCCGGGGCGACCGGCACCGTCGCGCCCAGCTTCTCCGCCATCAGCCTGGTCTGCGGGCCCGTGGCCATCACCAGCACGTCGCAGCCGATACGGCCCTGTTCGGTCTCGACCGCCACTACCCTGCCGCCCTCGGTCACGATGTCGGTCACCGCCGTGTGCTGGCGGATGCGCCCGCCGCGGTCCTGCAGCGCCCAGGCATAGGCCTGCACCGTGCGCTGCGGGTTGGCGTGGCCGCCATAGTTGCAGAAGACGCCGCCGACGATGTCGTCGCCGACCAGCGGCACCAGCTCGCGCACCTGTTTGGGGTCAAGCGCGTCGGCGGTGAAGCCCTGCTGGATCGCCACGTCGGCGATGCGCCAGTAGAGCGCGAGCTGGCCCTGGTTCAGCCCGACGCGGATGCGGTAGGGGCGGAACTCGGTCGGATAGCCGAGCAGCTCGTCCATCATCGGCCACAGGCGCTGCTCTTCCTTGAACAGCGTGCTGACCGTGTGCGTCGTGCCGCCGCCATTGCGGCCCGAGGCCTCCCAGCCGACGATGCCCTTGTCGAGCACCAGCACGTCGACGCCCTCCTGCGCCAGCCACCAGGCGGTGCTGAGCCCGGTGACGCCGCCGCCGACGATGACGACCGACGCGCCCTTAATGCCCGACGCGTCGCCGCGGACGAGATTCTCGCTCACTTCTCGGCTCCGCTGAGCTCATTCATTTTTCGGCTCCGCCGAATAGGGATCCCGACCCTTCCGACGGCGCATCGACCGGCTCCAGCCAATGCGGCTGCCACTGCGAGGCGATGCCGAACCACGCGCTCCAGTTGGCGCGGATCTCCGGCGCCTCGTCCTGGTCGGCCAACACGCCGATCGGCAGCGGGCGCAGCGGCGCGCGGTAGCTCGCCATCGGTATCTCGGCCGGGGTGCAGTTGCCCTGCGACGCCAGCAGCATCTGCACCTGGTCGCGGCAGCGCCGCCCCTGGCAGGCGCCCATGCCGGCGCGGGTCAGGCGCTTGATCTGGTCCTGGTTGACCTGGCCCTCGACCGCCAGCGCATGCAGGTTGCGCTTGGCAAAGCGCGTCTCGTCATAGGCGAGGTAGCGCGGCGGCCGCACGCCGACGAGGTCGCGCACCCGCACCTCCTCGCACTGGCAAACGATCATGTCATCGCCGCCGCGCCTGACATGCGCGTTGAGCCAGCGCAGGCGCGGCCCTTCTCGGTCCGTAGTCGCAGCAGCGGGCAGGGCAGGAAGCTCGTCCGGCGTCGCATCGCCGCCCAGCAGCGCGGCGGCGGCCAGCGCGGCGCGGCGGCCCGAGGCCTCGGCATGGGCCGGGTCGGCAAGCGCGCCGTCGGCGATGCCGGCGCAGTCGCCCGCCGCGAAGATGTGCGGCAGCGAGGTGCGGCCTTGCGTATCGACAACAGGCACGTAGCCGCCGAGGTCGGGCCGGTAGGAGCAGGCGCAGCCCAGCAGGTCGAACATCTCGATGCAAGGCGCCAGGTCGATTGCGACCACGATCGTGTCGCAGGCGATCTCAATGCCCTCGCCCTGGCCCGACGCGGGCGCCAGGGTGATGCCCTCCACTTCGGCCTTGCCGCGCGTACCGGCCACGCAGCGCCCGGCATGGATCGGCACGCCGTCGCGCCGCAGCCGGTCGGCCAGGGCCGCGGGGCCGCCGACCGCCGCGTCGATCTCGACCACAGCCGCGACATCGATTCCCGCCGCGCGCGCGGCGACAGCGCAACTTAGTCCGACCGCGCCGCCGCCCAGCACCACGATCCGCCGTCCGGCAAACGCGGCATAGTCGCCGAGCAGCGCCTGGAAGGCGCGCGCCCCCATGACGCCCGGCTTGTCCCAGCCGGGAAAGGCGATCGGCAGGTCGCGCGCGCCGGCGGCGACGATCATCGCGTCGAAGCTCTGCAGCCACGACTTCTCGCCGTCCGCGAGGCCGAGCAGCGGCTTGGCGTAGGCCGCGGCGGTCGGGCCCCGGTCATAGGCGCCCCAGGCCACGACGCCGAGCTGCACGTCGATGCCCAGGTCGAACGCCTCGGCGATCGCCGGCCGCGCTTCCAGCAGGCGTTCCATCAGCCGGCCCTGGTTCTGCACGCTGGCGTCCATGCGGCCGCCGAAGAACAGCGGCACGTCGAGCCCCATCAGCGCTGGATCGACGGGGTTCTCGTCGACCAGCAGCGTCCTGATGCCGCGCCCGGCAGCCGCGATCGCCGCCGCGAGCCCGGCCGGCCCGGCGCCGACCACCACCAGCGGCACATGCGGCCGTGTCGTGAAGCGCTTGCGCGCGATCGACGTCGGATCGAAGCCTGGGGTCATTCACCTGCTCGCATTGCAATGCCGGCTTATTCGCGGCGGGATCATCCTGTATGGTCTGCCGCGCGCCCGTCCACTCACAAGCCCGCCTGCGGAACCGACCATGCAGATCGTCGCCACCATCGCCGAGCTGGAAGCCCTGTACGGGCGGCCGGCCGAGACCTCCCTGGTCAAGGAGAGTGATCGCATCACGCCCGCGTACCGGGCTTACATCGACGCGTCGCCGTTTGTCGCGCTGGCGACCGCCGGGCCGGAAGGCCTGGACTGCTCGCCGCGCGGCGACAAGAAGGGCTTCCTGCGGATCCAGGACGACCGGACGGTGCTGATGCCCGACCGGCACGGCAACAACCGCATCGATTCCCTGCGCAATATCGTGCGCGACCCGCGCGTGGGCCTGATGTTCCTGATCCCGGGCAGCGGCAACACGCTGCGGCTGAACGGTCGCGCCCGGCTTCGGGCCGACCCCGACCTGCTCGCCTCCTTCGCGGTGGAGGGCAAGGCGCCGCGCACGGTGATTGAGATCGCGGTCGACGCGGTCTATTTCCAGTGCGCCCGCGCCATCGTCCGCGCGGAACTGTGGAACCCGGAGCGGCACATCGACCCAAAATCCATCCCCAGCCCTGGCCAGATCCTGGCGGCGATGAGCCAGGACCGGGTCGGCGGCGAAACCTACGACCGCGAGTGGCCAGAACGGGCGAAGAAGACGATGTGGTGAGCAGTCCTCGTCGGAATCGCGCGCCTCAGAACCGCCCGCAATCGACCTTCACGATCTGGCCGGTGATGGCGGAGGACGCGTCGCTGGCCAGGAACAGCGCCGCATCGGCGATCTCCGCGGGCTCGACGAAGCGCCTGAGCACCGCGACGTCGATGTAGCTTTCCTTGACCACGGCCTCGCGCGGGCGGCCTTCGCGCGCGGCGCGGGCGTCGATGATCTGGTCCATCAACTCGCCCTTGACCGATCCCGGGCTGATCGC
>JAEULC010000346.1 GCA_016792605.1 Rhodospirillales bacterium | reverse complement strand
AAGCTCATGTCCTTGCGCTTGACGATGTTCGCCATGATGTCTCTCCCCCGCCCTACCAGCGCTTCGTTTTCATGTTGTGGACATGGACATGGCCGCCGGCGCCGATATCGGCGACCGTCTTGCCGATGTCGTGCCCGTATTTGAGCACGGTCGAGCCCTTCTTCAGCGGCTTCAGCGCCACCTTGTGCCCCAGCGGCACGTCGTCGCTCGCCTTCACCTTGATTGTGCCGTCGCCTTCCATGACCCAGCCCGTAAGGGTCTGGCCCTTCTTGACGCCTTCCTCCACGACGATGACGCCGACCGTGTCGGCCTTGTCATGGACGATGAAGTGCGTGGTCCCCATCCGCATTTCCTCCGGTTTTCGCTATCGCTTCTTGCCGCAGCACGGACACCGACCTTGCCCCAAGCCGCGGGGCAAGGTCAACGCGCCGGCGGTCTCCTGCCTAGGCCGCGGGCTTCAGCGTGGTCGGCCGCGCGAGCTGGGCGCCGGGCCACATCGAGGCGCGCACCCGCTCGTACTGCTTCGGATACGGGATCTTGGCGCCCAGCTTGTCGGCCGCGTGCCAGCCCCAGCGCGGGTTGTCGAGCACCGCGCGGGCCAGCGCCACCATGTCGGCTTGGCCCTGGCGGATGATCAGCTCGGCCTGGTCCGGATCGGCGATCATGCCGACGGCGCGGGTAGCAATGCCGGTCTCGGCGCGGATCTTCTGCGCCAGCGGCACCTGGTAGCCCGGCCCGACCGGCACCTTGATCGAATTGGTCACGCCGCCGCTCGACGCGCACAGGAAGTCGATGCCGGCCTGCTTCAGCTCCTTGGTCAGCGCCACCGAGTCGTCGATCGTCCAGCCGCCCTCGACCCAGTCGGTCGCCGACAGGCGCGCGCCCAGCGCGATCGACTTCGGCACCGCGTCGCGCACCGCGCGGGCGATTTCCAGCGGATAGCGCATGCGATTCTCGCGCGATCCGCCATAGGCGTCGGTGCGCTTGTTCGCGATCGGCGACAGGAAGCTGTGCATCAGGTAGCCGTGCGCCATGTGGACCTCGATGGCGTCGAAGCCGATGCGCACCGCGCGCTTGGCCGCCGCGACGAAGGCGTCACGCACGCGCGCCATCTCCGCCTCGTCCAGCGCCGCCGGCGGATACCAGCCCTCGTCGAACGCGACGGCGGAGGGCGCCACGGTCGCCCAGGCGTCCTCGGCAGGCTTGAGGCCCTTGCCCCCCTCCCAGGGACGCTGCGAGGACGCCTTGCGCCCGGCATGGCCGATCTGGATGCCGAACTTGGCCGGGCCGGCATGGCGCCGCGCCGCGGCGAGGCAGCGCGCGATCGAATCCTCGTTCGCGTCGGAATAGAGCCCCAGGCAGCCATGGGTGATCCGGCCGCGCCGCTCCACCCCGGTCGCCTCGACCACGAACAGCCCGGCGCCGGAGAAGCCAAGATTGGTCCAGTGCGCGATGTGCCAGTCGTTGGCGCAGCCGTCATCGGCCGAGTACTGGCACATCGGCGCGATGACGATGCGGTTGGGCAGGCGGATCGGCCCCAGGTCGAAGGGGGTGAAAAGCTGGCTGGTCATCGATGCGTGTCTCCCGAAGGGCGTAGGCGTGACGTCGAACGGTCACGGATGATGGCGTAAGTATTACTGGCCGGCGCCCGGTTCGGCCACCGGCACGAACGCATCGGCCGAATGCGGCGGCGGAATTCCCCGACGGTAGCCCGGCCGTCGCGAATGTGATTGCGCGCGTCCCGGCTGGCTGTCATAGAATTGTCATATTGATCAGCGGTCTCCGGGGGAATGCGAGGCCGGATCATGGGGAGGACCATGACCGATTCAAGCGGGCTGGCACGACGCCACCTGGCGGCCGCCGCGATCGCGCGGCAGGCCGGCGATCTGATGCGCCGCCTGTTTCTCGATCGCGACGCGATTCAATTGTCGTTCAAGGGGCCGCAGGACTACCTGACCCAGGCCGATGCCGCGGTCGAGCGCCTGGTGCGCGGCCGGCTGGAGGAAGCCTTCCCCGAGGACCAGTTCTATGGCGAGGAAACCGGCGGCGCGTTCGGCCAGTCGGTCTGGGTCGTCGACCCGATCGACGGCACGGCGAACTTCGCCCGCGCCATCCCGCATTTCTGCGTCTCCATCGCCTATGCCCAGGCGCATGTGCCGATGATCGGCGTGATCTACAACCCGATCACCGAAGAGTTCTTCGAGGCGCGGCGCGGCCATGGCGCGCATCTGAACGGCCGGCGCATGAAGTGCAGCGACGTCAGCGACCTGAAGCGCGCGCAGGTGGAGCTCGGCTGGTCGCCGCGGCGCCCGGCCGCCGCCTACGTCGCGATGATGAAGCGCGTGCTCGATGCCGGCGCCAGCTTTCGCCGCGGCGGATCGGGGGCGCTGGGCGTCGCCTATGTGGCCGACGGTCGCAGCGACGCTTATGCCGAGCTGCACATCAACTCCTGGGACTGCCTCGCCGGCTTGGTGATGATCGAGGAGACCGGCGGCTTCGCGAACGACTTTCTGGCCGGCGACGGCATGGCCAAGGGGAATCCCCTGCTGGTCGCGGCCCCGGGCATCGCCGAGGCCTTTGTCGCCGCCACCGGCATCGACGCCAAGGTGAACGCATAGGTAGACATGTTGATCGGACCGCCGACCGCGAATACGCGGCGGCTTCTTGCCTAGGGAGGAAACAAGGCATGACGACACGCAAGACCGCACAAATCGCCGCCCTCGCCCTGCTGGGCGCGGCGGCGCTGGCAGCGCCGGGAACGGCCCGCGCCCAGGGCGACCTGGTGCTCTACTGCACGGTGCAAGAGGAATGGTGCCGCGCGATGGTGACCGCCTTCGAGAAGAAGACAGGGGTCAAGGTAGCGATGACGCGCAAGAGCTCGGGCGAGCTCTACGCCCAGATCAAGGCCGAGGCCGCCAATCCCAAGGGCGACATCTGGTGGGGCGGCACCGGCGACCCGCACCTGCAGGCGGCCGAGGAGAACCTGACGCTCGACTACACCTCGCCGATGAACAAGGAACTGCATCCCTGGGCGATCAAGCAGTGGGAGCAGTCGAAGAAGCGCACGATCGGCGTCTATTCCGGCGCGCTCGGCTATGGCTACAACACCAAGCAGGCGGCCGACAAGAAACTGCCGGAGATGAAGTGCTGGTCCGACCTGCTGGATCCGAAGCTGAAGGACGAGGTCCAGGTCGCCGATCCGAACTCGTCCGGCACCTCCTACACGCTGCTGGCCACGATGGTCCAGCTCATGGGCGAGGACAAGGGCTTCGACTATCTGAAGAAGCTGCACAAGAACATCAACCAGTACACCAAGTCCGGCGCCGCGCCGGCCAAGGCGACCAGCCTCGGCGAGACCACCGTGGGCATCGTGTTCCAGCACGACATGGTGACCTTCGTCGTCCAGGGCGCGCCGATCAAGGTGGTCGCGCCCTGCGAGGGCACGGGCTACGAGATCGGCTCGATGTCGATCGTCAAGGGCGCCAAGAACCTGGACAACGCCAAGAAGTGGTACGACTGGGCGCTGACCGCCGAGGCCCAGGAACTCGGCGCGACCGCAAAGGCCTTCCAGGTGCCGTCGAACAAGAGCGCCAAGGCCCCGAAGGAAGCGCCGGACTTCTCGAAGATCAAGTTCATCGACTACGACTTCGCCAAGTACGGATCGTCGGCCGAACGCAAGCGCCTGCTGTCGAAGTGGGACGCCGAGGTGAAGAACCTGCCGAAGTGATCGCCATCTGTTGAACGGTTGGACAGGATGACGCGCACGATCCGCCTCTGGCTCGCCCTCGGGTGGACCGGCGCGCTCGTCCTGCCGTGGTACGCGATCGACCCCAGCTTCTGGGCGCCCGGGTGGCTTGGCCGCTACCCGGGCGGCCCGACCGGCCCCGCCATCCTGCAGATCCTGCAGCAGGGCCGGTGGTGGCTGTTCCCGCCGCTGCTGCCGCTGGTCGCCGCGAGCTTCGCCGCGCTGCTCGGCCAGGACGACCGGCGGCTGGGGCCGCTCCTGGTCTGGATCGGCATCGCCGGGCTGGCGCTGCTGGCGATCGAAGGTTTCGCGATCAACCATCGCGGCTGGTCCTATGCCTGGCTCGCCGCCCTCATGGGCGGGGAAGGCCCGAAGCAGCCGGGCATGGGCTACGGCGCGCTGGCGCTGGCGCTCTCGTTCCTGATGCTGCTGTGCCAGGGCCTGGCGCGGCAGGGCTTCTGCCGCGGCGACAGTTTCACCGTCGGCGCCATCGGCCTGGTCATCGCGCTGGTCGGCGTGTTCGTGTTCTGGCCGATCCTGATGATTCTGACCAGCGCGGTGCGCGACGACGCCGGCAACGTGGCGCTGGGGGTGTTCGTCGAGAAGTTCTTCGACAAGTCGATCTGGGGCCTGGACTGCCTCACCTCCGACCTGCGCTGCGGCGTGGCCTGGAACACGCTGTTCCTGGCGATCATCGTCGGCGCGGGATCGACCCTGCTCGGCCTCGCCTTCGCGCTCATCGCGACGCGCACCGCCTTCCGCTTCAAGGGGGTGATGAAGGTGATGAGCGTCCTGCCGATCATCACCCCGCCTTTCGTCATCGGGCTGGCGATCATCCTGCTCTTCGGCCGCTCGGGCGCGATCACCGCGCTGCTCTACGAATGGTTCGGCGTCCCGCGCTCGCGCTGGATCTACGGGCTGCAGGGCGTGGCCCTGGCGCAGCTCCTGGCCTTCACGCCGATCGCCTTCCTGGTGCTGATCGGCGTCGTCCAGGGCATCGCGCCCTCGCTCGAGGAGGCCTCGCAGACGCTGCGCGCCAAGGGCTGGACGACCTTCAACACCGTGACCCTGCCGTTGATGCGCCCGGGCATCGCCAACGCGTTCCTGCTCGGCTTCGTCGAGAGCATGGCGGATTTCGGCAACCCGCTGGTGCTGGCCGGGAACTACGAGGTGCTGGCGACCAAGATCTTCTTCGCCGTGGTCGGCGCGGCGCATGACCAGGGACGCGCCGCCGTGCTGGCGATCATCCTGCTCGGATTCACGCTCGCCGCCTTCTATGCCCAGCACATGTGGCTGGGAAAGAAGTCCTACACCACCGTGACCGGCAAGGGCGACGCGGGCCTGCCCGTGCCGCTGCCGCCGGGCTTGCGCTGGCTGTGCTACTGCGTCGCCATCCCCTGGGCGCTGCTGACCGCGCTGATGTACGTGACCATCGTGCTGGCGAGCTTCATGGTGGCGATCGGGCGCGACCACCGCCTGACGCTGCAGCACTATGCCACCGGATTCTCGATCGACTGGGGCCCGCACGGGCTGCACTTCTCGGGCTCGGCCTGGAACTCGTTCTGGACCACGCTGGAAATCTCGGCCGTCGCCGCACCGCTTACCGCGATCATCGGGCTTTTGACCGCCTACCTGCTGGCGCGGCAGAAATTCGCCGGCCAGCGCGCCTTCGAGTTCGGCACCATGCTGAGCTTCGCCATTCCCGGCACGGTCATCGGCGTCAGCTACATCATCGCCTTCAACGTGCCGCCGGTCGAGTTAACCGGGACGGGCGTGATCCTGGTGATCTGCTTCATCTTCCGCAACATGCCGGTCGGCGTGCGCGCGGGCATCGCGACGCTCAGCCAGATCGACAAGAGCCTGGACGAGGCCTCGACCACGCTCGGCGCCCGCAGCTTCACGACCGTGCGCCGCGTCGTATTGCCCCTCGTCCGCCCGGCGATGGTTTCGGCCCTGGTCTACAGCTTCGTGCGCGCGATGACCGCGGTCAGCGCCATCATCTTCCTGGTCAGCGCCCAGTACAACATGGCGACCGCCTATATCGTCGGCCGCGTCGAGGCCGGGGAATACGGCTTGGCGATCGCCTATTCCACCGTCCTCATCTTCGTGATGCTGGCGGCGATCCTGCTGATCCAGTTCCTGGTCGGCGAGCGCAAGCTCGGCCGCCGCCAGCCCCAGGCGGCGCTGGCCATGCAGGCCGGCGGTTAGGCAAGCCGGCGGTTTGAGCAAGGAGGTCGTCGAGGTTCATGCGCACGTTACTTGTCATCCTGTCACTCATCATCGGACTACCTGCAGGCACACATGCACAGCCGACCAAGGAGCTCGTGGTCTACTGCAGCGTGCTCAACGAGTGGTGCACGCTCATGGTCCAGGAGTACGAGCGCGCCACGGGCGTGAAGG
Source organism: Rhodospirillales bacterium (assembly GCA_016792605.1). Lineage (GTDB taxonomy): Bacteria > Pseudomonadota > Alphaproteobacteria > JAEULC01 > JAEULC01 > JAEULC01. Next base: position 7,596 of record JAEULC010000346.1, on the reverse strand, counting down.
TCACCATGACCCAGAAGGGCTCGGGCGAGACCGTGGCCCAGCTTCGCGCCGAGGCGGCGAATCCGCGCGCCGACATCTTCTACGGCGGCGTCGGCGACCAGCACATGGAAGCGGGCGAGGCCGGGGTCACGGTCGAGTACAAGTCGCCTATGCTGGCCGAACTGCATCCCTGGGCACAGCGCCAGGCCGAGCAGACCGGGTTCAAGAGCGTGGGCATCTATGCCGGCGCGCTGGGCTTCGTGTGGAACACCGAGCTCCTGGCCAAGAAGAACCTGCCCGAGCCCAAGTGCTGGGCCGACGTGGTGAAGCCCGCCTACAAGGACGAGGTGCAGATCTCGAACCCGGCCTCCTCGGGCACGGCCTATGTCGCGCTCGCGACCCTGATCCAGGTCATGGGCGAGGAGCCGGCCTTCGACTACCTGAAGAAGCTTCATGCCAACGTGAACCAGTACACCCGCTCGGGACCGGCGCCGGTGAGAAATGCGGCGCGCGGCGAAACCACGATCGGCATCAACTTCCTGCATGACGGCGTGGCCGAGGCCGCCGCCGGATTCCCGCTGAAGGTCCAGGCGCCCTGCGAGGGCACGGGCTACGAGATCGGCTCGATGTCGATCGTCAAGGGCGGCAAGAACCTGGAGAATGCGAAGAAATGGTACGACTGGGCGCTGACGGCGGACGCCCAGAACCTCGCGAAGAAGGCGAAGTCCTTCCAGGTGCCGTCGAACAGGAAGGCGAGCGCGCCGGAGCAGATGCCGAAAATGGAATCGATGAAGCTCATCGACTACGATTTCCAAAAATACGGCTCGGGCGTCGAGCGCAAGCGCATCATCGCGCGCTGGGAGAAAGAGGTCGGCAGCCTGCCCAAGTAGGCGCCGACCACAGGGGGACGGGGGTTTTCGGATGGCCAAGTCGGCCGCATCGGTCGAATTCCGCCGGGTGACCAAGCGCTACGGCGCGGTCACGGCGGTGCAGGATGTGTCGTTCACCATCGAGCCGGGCACGCTGGTGACGCTGCTCGGCCCCTCGGGCTGCGGCAAGACCACGACCTTGCGCATGATCGCGGGGCTGGAGATGGCGACCGAGGGCCAGATCTTGATCGGCGGCCGCGACGTGACGCAACTTTCGGCCGCCGACCGCGACGTGTCGATGGTGTTCCAGTCCTACGCCTTGTTCCCGCACATGACGGTGCTGGAGAACGTCTCCTACGGCCCCAGCGTCAGCGGCGCCTCGAAGGCCGAGGCGCAGAAGATGGCGCGCGAGAAGATGGCGCTGGTAGGCCTCAAGGGCTACGACGACCGCCTGCCCTCCGAGCTCTCCGGCGGCCAGCAGCAGCGCGTGGCGGTGGCCCGCGCCCTGGTGCTGGAGCCGCAGGTTCTTCTGTTCGACGAACCGCTGTCGAACCTGGACGCCAAGCTGCGCCGGCGCGTGCGCGAGGACATCCGCGACCTGCAGCGCCAGCTCAACCTGACCGTCGCCTATGTCACCCACGACCAGCAGGAGGCGCTGGCGGTGTCGGACCGCGTGATCGTGATGGCCAACGCCGTCGTGGCCCAGTCTGGCCCGCCACGCCAGCTCTACGAGGAGCCGGCGAGCCTGTTCGTGGCCGACTTCATCGGCGACGCCAATATCGTGCCCGTCACGATCTCGGACCTGAACGGCGAGACCGCCCGGGTCGAAATCGGCACGATCGAGAAGCGCCTGCGCCACCGTGGCGCCGGGGCGGGCGCGGCGAAGGTCGCGATCAGGCCGGAATCGCTGCGGCTCAGCGAAGCCCGGCCGAATGGCCCGGCGCTGGAGGCCACGCTGTCCAAGGCAGCCTATCTGGGAACCCACATGGAGTACACGGTCAAGACCGCGATCGGCGAGCTGTTCGTGGTCGACCGCGCCGTCGAGCGCCCCCTGCCCGTCGGCGCCCCGCTCTACGTCACCCTGGCCGAGCACGGCGTCACCGTCATCCCAGGGTAACGAAGCCGCCGGTTGACCCGCAGCCTCCCCCGTGGTCGAAATCGCGGCCACGGCGACCGGAGGCTCCCATGTACGAACCCCCGCATTTCAAGGAAGAACGCACCGAGGTGCTGCACGAGGCGATCCGGCAGGTGCGCCTCGCGACCTTGGTGACGCTGACGCCCGCGGGGCTGGAGGCGACGCACCTTCCGATGCTGGTCGACGCAGCGTCGGCGCCCTACGGCAAGCTCGTCGGCCATGTCGCGCGTGCCAATCCGCAGTGGAAGACGAGCTCGGCCGAGGTCGAGGGGCTGGCGATGTTCCTGGGACCCCAGGCCTACATCACGCCGTCCTGGTACGCGACCAAGCGCGAGACCGGCAAGGTGGTGCCGACCTGGAACTATGTCGCTATCCATGCCTACGGAACGCTGCGCTTCATCGAGGATGCCGACGAGCTGCTCGGCGTCGTCACGCGGCTCACCGACACGCATGAGAAGACCCGAGCCGCCCCCTGGGCGGTCAGCGACGCGCCGCCCGACTTTGTGCGCGCGCAGCTCAAGGGCATCGTCGGCGTCGAGATGACGATCACCAGGCTGCAGGGCAAGTGGAAGATGAGCCAGAACCGCCCGCCCGCCGACCGCCAGGGCGTGGCCGAGGGGCTGCGCCAGGATGGCGAGACGGCCGCGGCCGGTCTTGTCCCCGTGCCGGGCGAATGACCGAGATCCGGCGGATCGGCATCCTGGGCGGCGGCGCCTGGGGCACCGCGCTGGCGCAGGTGGTCGCGCGCTCCGGCCACGCGACCACGCTATGGGCGCGCGAGGCGGAGGTGGTCGAGGCCATCGCCGCCCGGCGCGAGAACACGCCCTTCCTGCCGGGCATCGCGCTCGACCCGGCAATCCGCGCCACGGGATCCCTGGGCGACCTTGCGGATTCCGACGCGATCCTGCTGGTGGCGCCGGCGCAGCACATGCGCTCGGCCACGCGCGACCTCGCCCGGGCGCTGGGCGATCGCCGGCCGCCGGTCGTGCTCTGCGCCAAGGGCATCGAGACCGGGTCAGGCGCGCTGATGACCGAGGTCGCGGCCGAGACCCTGCCCTTCTGCCCGCAGGCCGTGCTGAGCGGCCCCACCTTCGCGGCCGAGGTCGCGCGCGGCCTGCCGACGGCTGTGACGCTGGCCTGCAGCGATGCGGCGCTGGGCGCGGCCCTGGTCCAGGCGCTGGGGGCGCCGACCTTTCGCCCCTATCTCGGCGACGATCCGATCGGCGCCGAGGTCGGCGGCGCGGTCAAGAACGTGCTGGCGATCGCCTGCGGCATCGTCATGGGGCGCAGGCTGGGCGACAACGCCCGCGCCGCGCTGATCACCCGGGGCCTGGCCGAGATCGTGCGCCTCGCCACGGTGCTGGGCGGCAGGGCTGAGACCTGCATGGGGCTGTCGGGCCTGGGCGACCTGACGCTGACCTGCGCCGGGCCGCAGTCGCGCAACCTGTCGACCGGCATCGCGCTGGGCCAGGGCAAGTCGCTTGCCGAGGCGCAGGAGGGCAAGCGCTCGATCGCCGAGGGCGTGGCCAGCGCCGCCGCCGTGGCCGGCCGGGCGCGGCGCGAGGGCGTGGAGATGCCGATCGTCGCCGCGGTCGACGCCGTCCTGAACCGCGGCGCCGACATCGACGCGGAAATCCGCGCCCTGCTGGCGCGGCCGTTCCGCGAGGAGTAAGAATGCCGAGCATCGAAGAGGGTAAGCGATGGCCTATTGGCTGGTGAAATCGGAGCCCGAGACCTGGTCCTGGGCGCAGCAGGCGAAAGCGGGCAAGACCAACTGGGACGGGGTGCGCAACCACCAGGCCGCCGGCTACCTGCGGGCGATGAAGAAGGGCGACTTGGCCTTCTTCTACCATTCGGGCGACGAGAAGCAGGTCGTCGGCGTGGTGAAGGTCTCGAAGGAGCACATGCCCGACCCCAAGGACGAGACCGGCAAGTTCGTCATGGTCGAAATGGCGATGGAAAAGCCGGCGAAAGCGCCGGTGACGCTGACCGCCATCAAGGCCGAGCCGAAGCTGGCCAACATGGTGCTGGTGAAGAACTCGCGCCTGTCGGTGCAGCCGGTCACGGAGGCCGAGTGGAAGATCGTCTGCAAGATGGCGGGGATCGCATCCTAGCCCCCATGGACGGCGAAGCGATCCTGGCGCTCGACGAGCTGCCCGAAGGCTCGGCGCATGGCATGGAGATCGAGCAGGACGGGCGCGTGCACGACATCGTCGTGATCCGGCGCGATTCCGCCGTCTTTGCCTATATCAACATCTGCCCGCATCTCGGCACGCCGCTCAACACCTTTCCCGACCGGTTCTTGGACCGCACCGGAAGGCGCCTGATCTGCTCGACCCATGGCGCGCTGTTCCGGGTCGAGGACGGGCTGTGCATCTTCGGCCCCTGCCACACGCGCTCGCTGGCGCGCGTGCCGATCCGCGTGACCGAGGGGATGATCGTGCTGGACGGCAAGATTCCGTCGCCGCCGGAACCGCAACGCTAGGCTAAACCGCGCAACAAGGCGGCTGCCGACTTTGCCTGAGGAACCGCACCGTCATGAAGATCACCGGCTTCACCATCACCAAGCACCGCCTGAAGATGGACCCGCCGTTCCGCGCGAGCTGGGACAGCCGGCCGCGGGTGAAGTTCGACGCCTATGTAGTCCGCATCGCGACCGACGCGGGCATCACCGGCATCGCCGCCACCGACACGATGCTGGCGGGCTTCCAGGGGCACGAGGACCTGTTCATCGGCTGGGACCCGCTGGCGCTCGAGCGGCACAACCGCATCCTGTCGAACATCCAGTTTCACTACGGCCGCTGCTGGCCGATCGACATCGCGCTGTGGGACATCGCCGGCAAGGCCGCGAACCTGCCGGTGTGGAAGCTGCTCGGCGGCAGCTCGGGCACGATCCCGGCCTATCTCTCCTCGGGCACGCTGCGCGACGCGGGCGAGATGGCCGAGCTGGGCGAGCGCACGATCGCGCAGGGCTACAAGGCGATGAAGATCCGCTTCCACCGCCCGGACTGGCGCGACGACGTGAAGGCCGTGGCCGCGGTGCGCAAGCGCGTCGGCGACCGGCTGGTGCTGATGGTCGACTGCAACCAGGGCTGGCGCATGCCCTGGGATGCGGACGAGCCCTGGTCGCTGAAGGATGCGCTGGAAGTCGCCAAGCCGCTTGAGGACCTCGACATCTACTGGATGGAAGAGCCGCTGCACCGGGGCGACTACGAGGGCATGGCGCAGCTTCGCCGCCAGACCCGCCTGCGCATCGCCGGCGGCGAGATGACGCGCGAGCTGCACGAGATCCGAACGCTGATCGACCGCCAGTGCCTGGACGTGCTGCAGCCCGACATCGTTCTGACCGGCGGCATCACCGGCATGCGCGGCATCGCGCGTCAGGCGATCGACCACAACATCGCCTTCACGCCGCATACCTGGTCGAACGGCATGGGCGTGCTGGCGAACGTGCATTTCGCCGCCGGCTGCTGCCAGTCCGCCTACGTGGAATACCCCTACGACCCGCCGGAATGGGGCCTCGACCGCCGCGACTTCATGATGGCCGAGAAACTGGCATGCGACAGGGACGGCAACATCGTGCTGCCCGACCGCCCGGGCCTCGGTGCCGTGCTGGACGAAAAGATGCTGGAGCAGACGCGGATCGAGTAGCGGCCGATTGACGTAGAGCGGCCCAAGGAACGATGCTGGCGATCCAACGATAAGACTCAGGAGGAACCGCCATCATGACCGCGACAACCGCGCCGCGCGTCCGCGATCCGAAGATCGAGCCTGCGAGCGAGGAGCACAAGCCGCACGAGCTGCGCCACATCGACGACGCGCCGTGGGAAACGCTGCGCTACCCGGGCCAGACCAGCAAGATGCTGTTCCACCCCCGGCCCGAGCGCCCGACCGAGCCCAATGCCGGCTTCGTGCGCTACGAGCCTGGCGCGCACCATCCGCTGCACAGCCACAACTTCGCGCAGATCTGGTACATCCTCGAGGGCACGTTCAAGATCGGCAAGGACACGTGCGGGCCGGGCACGATGGTGTTCCATCCCGACCCGCATTTCGAGCAGGACCTGTCGACCGAGACCGGCGGGCTGATGCTGTTCGTGCAGTACCAGGGCCCGACTACGGGAAAAGGCCCGATCTACGACGGCCGCTTCAACGTCGCCCAGCGCAAGCCACTGGACCAGGAACAGTACGACGAGTAGCGGCGACTAGCCCCGGCGGCGCTTGCGGCGCGGCTCGGCCTCGCCTTCCGCTGCCGGCGCTGCCGCGCCCTTGGTCGAGGCGGTCAGCGCGCCCAGCCGCGCCTCCACGGTGACGAGGTCCGGCGCCGCCTGCGGCACATAGTCCTTCAGCGCATCGGCGATCGCCTTCAGGTGCTGCCCCTGCGAGCCGCAGCAGGCACCGATGATCCGCGCGCCGGCGTCGCGCGCCAAGCGGGCGTACTCGGCCATCAGCTCGGGCGTGCCGGAGAACTGAATCTTGCCCTCGACATACTCGGGGATGCCGCAATTCCCCTTGGCGACGATCACGTCAGCGCCCGCGACGCTGGCCTTGGCCAGGCCGATGATCGACGCGACCAGCTCGGCCGGCCCGGTGCCGCAGTTCGAGCCGAAGGCGACCGGGCGCGGGTAGAGGTCGTGGAACAGCCGCGCGGCCTCGGCCGGGGTCAGCCCCATCATGGTGCGGCCGTTGGTGTCGAAGGTCATGGTCGTGACCACGGGCAGGCCGGTCGTCGCCGCGCCCGCCGCCGCGGCCTCGGTCTCGTTGGCGGCCGACATGGTCTCGATCCACAGCACGTCGGCGCCGCCCTCGGCCAGGCCCCTGGCCTGCTCGGCGAAGGCTTCCTTCGCCTCCTCGAAGGTCAGCACGCCCAGGGGCTGCAGCAGCTCGCCGGTCGGGCCCATCGAGCCGGCGACCACGATCTCGCGGCCGCTCTTGTCCGCGACCGCGCGCGCCAGCCGCGCGGCGGCGGCGTTCAGCTCGTGGGTGCGGTCCTCGGCCTTGTGCAGCTTCAGCCGGTGGCGGTTGCAGCCGAAGGTATTGGTCAGGATGATGTCCGAGCCGGCGTCGACGAATTCCTGGTGCACGCTGGCGATGCGGTCGGGATGGTCGACATTCCACAGTTCCGGCGCGTCGCCGGTCTGCAGGCCGCGCAGGAACAGGTTGGTCCCCATGGCGCCGTCGGCGATCAGGTAGGGGCGGCTTTCCAGAAGGCGCTGCAGACGGTCGCTCATGCGATGACAACTCCGTGAAGAGGCGCGGACATTGGTGGAGCGGCCCCCCGGTGTCAACGCCGCCGGGTTGCCGCCGCCCTGCGTCGCGCGCATAGTCGCCCCGTCATCGACAGGAGGTCCGCGAGGCATGCCATCCCCGGCCGCGAAGTATCTTGTTCTGCCAGTGATATTGGCGCTGGGTGCCTGCTTCCAGGGCACCGGCGGCGAGTGGTTCAAGCCGGGCGTGGAAAGCGGCGCCACGGCCCGCGAGCTGTCGGCCTGCCAGAGCGGCGCCCGGATGGTCGGGGCCGAGGAGGCCAAGATCGACCAGGACATCGCCGCCAGCCGCGGGTCGGACTGGCAGAAGACCGGCTCCTACGGGTCGAACACGCAGCAGATGGCGCAG
>JAEULC010000343.1 GCA_016792605.1 Rhodospirillales bacterium | reverse complement strand
GCCCCTGCTCCCCACGACCCCGCGCCGCAAGGCGCGAGGCGAAACCGATCCGCGCCGGGAGGCGCGCAGTGAAACCAAAGCGCGCCCTGGCGCGCGCAACGAGAGGGAAAAGGAAAGCCCAGGACGACTGACGCTCGACCGGCAAGCCGACTACTCGGACGCGGCGGTGATCGCGGAGATCCGGCGCGTGGCGGCGCTGCTCGAGGCGCCGCCCTACCGCGCCGCGTTCTTCCTGGCGCATGGCGCCTACAAGTTCTCGCATCTCTACCGCCACTTCGGCGGCTGGGCGGGGGCGCTGGAAGCAGCGGGCCTGGCGCATCTGGCAGCGCCGCCCCGGCGCTGGACCTGGCGCGAGAAGCGCGGCGGCCGCTGGACCGTCGACGACCAGGCGTTGCTCGACGACCTGAAGCGCGTTGCTGCGTTGACCGGCGGCCCGGGCGGCAACGACCGGACCATTCGCGAGGGCGACATCAGGCGCCACGGCCGCCACGCGGCGCCGCTCTACGCCAAGCGCTTCGGCTCGTGGCACGCGGCGGCGAAACTGGCAGGGCTCGCGCCGGTCTGGACCTGCCGCTCGCCGACCGACGCGGAGTGCATCGACAATCTGCGCCAGGTCTGGACGCGGCTCGGCCGCCCGCCACGCGCGCACGAGATGGATCGCCCGCCCTCGACCGTGCGCGCCCAGGTCTACCAGCGGCGCTGGGGCGGCTGGATCAAGGCGCTGCGGCACGTCGCCGAGCTGGCGAACGCCAACGACAACGATCCGCTGCGCCTGTCGCTCGACGCCCGCGCCCTTCCCCCCGCGCCGCCCGTGCCGCGCGAAGAACGCCACGCCGTGCCCGTCGCGCTGCGCCACGCCATCCTGACCCGCGACCGCTTCCGCTGCGTGCTCTGCGGCGCCAGCCCGGCGACCGACCCGCGCGTCACGCTGCAGCTCGACCACATCCAGCCCTTCAGCCAGGGCGGCCGGACGGTGCCGGAGAACCTGCGCACGCTCTGCGCGGACTGCAACGTGGGGCGCGGGCCGCATGCGCATGCGCGGATGCGACAGGCCGATTCGGGACGGTGCGGGGGATTGCCCGCCATGGTAGATCAAGAGCAGCGGCAGGGGCCGGTTGGTCCCGGGAAAAGCGCCCCGTCAGGCGGGCGCCGGCGGAGAGAGTGCGATGGTTGAATTCGCCCGCGACATCATCGGGACGCAGCCGATCCTCGCCGCGTTCCTCGCCATTGCGCTGGGCTACCTGGTCGGCCAGGTGCAGATCGCCGGCTTCTCGCTCGGCGTCGGCGGGGTGCTGTTCGTCGGCCTCGCCGTCGGCGCCTTCGCGCCCAAGGCGCAGATCACCGGGCCGCTCGCGCTGACCGGCCTGGTGATGTTTCTCTACGCGATCGGCATCCTCTATGGCCGCCAGTTCTTCGACGGCATCGCCGGTGCGGCGGGGCGCAAATACAATCTGCTGGCGCTGGTCGCCGTCCTGGTCGGGCTGGCGATGGCGCTGGCGCTCGGCCGGGCCTTCGGGCTGACGATCGGCCACACGCTGGGGCTATTTGCCGGGTCGATGACCAGCACCCCGTCGCTGCAGGCCGCGCTCGACGTGCTGGGCGGCGACGATCCGGCGATCGGGTACTCGGTCGCCTACCCCTTCGGCGTGATCGGCCCGATCCTGTGCATCTACTTCCTGACGCGGCGGGTGCGACCCACGTTTCCGCCCAAGGCGCAGAACTTCCACATGGGCGAGGTGACGGTCGGCCCGGCGGCGGCGGGCCGCACGCTCGACGACCTCTTGGCGGAAATGCCGGATGGTGCGCGGGTCACCATGGTGCGCCGTGACCGCGAGAACTTCCTGCCGTCCGGCAGCTTCGTGCTTGCCGCCGGCGACGGCCTGCTGATCGTCGCCGACCGGGCGGACTCCCTCTCCGGCGTGGCGGCGCGCCTGGGCAGGCTGGAGCCCGGGCGGATCGTCAAGGACCGCGCGGCGCTGGATTTCATCCGCGTGTTCGTCGGCAAGGCGGCCGTGGTCGGAATCCCGCTGGCGCAGCTGCCGCTGCCCACGGGGTTCCCGGTGCATCTGCTGCATATCAGGCGCTACGACATGGACATCGTGCCCACGCCCGAGCTGACCCTGGAGTTCGGCGACCGCGTCGGGGTGCTGATGCCGCCGGACCGCAAGGAAGAGGTGCGTCGGCATTTCGGCGACACCGTGAAGGCGACGGCGGAGTTCAGCTACGTGTCGCTGGGCATCGGCATGGTGCTGGGCATCCTGCTCGGCCTGGTGCCGATCCCGATCCCGGGCATCGGCAGCGTGGCGCTGGGCATCGGCGGCGGGCCGCTGATCGTCGCCTTGATCGCGGGCCGGCTGCGCCGGACGGGACCGCTGCTCTGGGTCATGCCGCTGCCGGCCAACATCGTGCTGCGGAACTTCGGCCTGGCGATCTTCCTCGCCGCCGTCGGCATCAACGCCGGCCAGCCGTTCCTGCGCACGGTCCTGGAAAGCGGACCGATGCTGCTGATGATCGGGGCCGTCGTGCTGCTGACCACGGTGCTGATCGTGCTGCTGGTCGGCCACTACCTGCTGAAGGTGCCGTATGACGACCTGCTCGGCGTGGTCTCGGCCGCGATCGGCAATCCGGCCATCCTGATGTATGCCGGCCGCACCGCCCCGACCGACCGGCCCGACATCGCCTATGCGATGATCTTCCCGTCGATGACGATCGCGAAAGTCGTCGCCGTTCAGGTCGCGGCGCAACTGCTCGGCGCCGGCGCGGGGTGACAAGGGCGGCGGGAGCCCCGCGACCGACCCGCCTGCGGCGCTGCAGCTCGACCACATAAGGCCCTTCAGCCAGGGCGGCCTCAGCGTCGCGGAGAACCTCCGCACGCTCTGCGCCGACTGCAACGTGAGTTGCGGGCCGCATGCGTAACAGAAGGGAAAGCGATGTGCATGAGCCGAAAGCCCCTCTCCCATCGGGAGAGGGAGGGACCCGCGCCGAAGGCGTGGGAGGGTGAGGGAACGAGCGTGAGGCAGTCTGCCACTGCGATCCCCTCACCCGCCTCGCATTCGCTCGGAACCCTCTCCCGATGGGAGAGGGTTTGCCAGCGCGTCCAGAATCATCGTCAGCACGCCCTCGGTGGTCGCAAGGGCGTCGTTGTTCCAGAACCGCAGGACGCGCCAGCCCTGCGCTTCGAGATACCGCGTGCGCGCGTCGTCATAGGGCGCTTGCTGCGCGTGCTGGCCGCCGTCGAGTTCGATGATCAGGCGATGCGCGAAGCAGGCAAAATCGGCGATGTAGGGGCCGATCGGGAACTGGCGGCGGAACTTGTAAGCGGACGACCGGCGCGACCGCAGCACGGACCAGAGCTTTCTTTCGGCGGCGGTCGAATCCCGCCGCAGCGCGCGGGCGCGCGGCGTGTTCGCAACCGGGCGCTTCGTGATCGTCATGATGTAATCCTAGCCCTCTCCCGTCGGGAGAGGGAGGGGTCCGGCGCACAGCGCCGGGAGGGTGAGGGAAACAAGGGTGAGACAGGGTGCCGCTGCGAATCCCTCACCCGGCGCTCCGCGCCACCCTCTCCCGATGGGAGAGGGTTGCTGCCGCACCGCAGCATGCCCAACTTCCGTCCACCGTCCCACTTGTCTGACAAGTGGGAAAACCGCAGTATGGCGCTCAGGCAGGACAACGATCCTGCACAAGTATGCAAATCAATCCACTGGAGGAAACGTCGATGACCAAGACTACCCGCGCTGGGATCACCCGCCGCACGCTGGTCGGCACCGCCGCCGCGGCCGGCGCCGTTGCCGGCCTTGGCGCACCGTTCGTGCGCTCGGCCGCGGCGCAGGCTGCCTATCCGAACCGGCCCGTCACCGTGACCGTGCCCTGGGGGGCGGGCGGCGGCACCGACGCGACGGCGCGCATCGTTGCCTCGATCCTGGAGAAGAATCTCGGCCAGCCCTTCAACGTGGTGAACCGCACCGGCGGCTCGGGCGTGGTCGGCCACTCGGCGATCGCGACCGCGGCGCCCGACGGCTACAACATCGGCATGATCACGGTCGAGATCACGATGATGCACTGGCAGGGGCTGACCGAGCTGAAGCATTCGAGCTACACCCCGCTGGCGCTGATGAACGAGGATCCGCCCGGCGTGCAGGTGTTCGCCGGCAGCCCGTACAAGACGATCAAGGAGCTGGCCGACGCGATCAAGGCAGCACCCCCGGGCAAGATGAAGGCCTCGGGCACCGGCCAGGGCGGCATCTGGCACCTGGCGCTGATCGGCTGGCTGACCAAGATGGGGCTGAAGGCCGACCACGTGGCGTGGGTGCCGTCGAACGGCGCCGCGCCGGCGATGCAGGACCTGGCGGCCGGCGGCGTCGACGTCGTCACCTGCTCGGTGCCGGAAGCGCGCGCGATCATCGAGGCCGGCAAGGCGCGGTCGCTGGCGATCATGGCGCCCGAACGCAATCCCGCGTTCAAGGACGTGCCGACGCTGAAGGAGGGCCTCGGCGTCGACTACACGGTCGGCGCGTGGCGCGGCATCGCCGGGCCCAAGGGCCTGCCCAAGGACGTCGCGACCAAGCTGACCGCCGAGCTCAAGAAGGCCTACGAGTCGAAGGAGTTCAACGACTTCATGTCCAGCCGCGGCTTCGCCACGCGCTGGGCCGACGCCGAGGGCTTCGCCAAGTTCATGGAAGCCGGCGACAAGGCCATGGGCGAGGCGATGGGCGCGGCGGGCCTCAAGAAGACCTGATCCGCGATCCGAGCGACCATCACGGGGCCGGCCGCCGGGACCTCCCGCGCGGCCGGCCGTTCTTTCTCAGAAGACCTGCTCAGAAGACGGGCTTTTCCCATGCGCATCTCCGATCGCCATAGCGGCCTGTTCCTCGTCGCGCTGGGCACGGTCGCGGCCTATGGCGGTTCGCGCCTGCCGCCGGTGCCGGGCCAGCAGATCGGGCCCAACGTGTTCCCGCTCGTGGTCGGGATCGGGCTTGCGGTCTGCGGCCTGATGATCGCGCTGGGCATCGGCCACAAGTTCGAGGAGGAGGCCGAGGCCGACCTCGCGGCGCATTCCGACGCCGCGCCGGCGGCGGCGCGCAGCCGGTGGAACGGGCTCCTCGCCCTGCTGCCGCCCGGCCTGCTGCTGTTCTATGTCTACGCCAGCGAGTGGCTGGGCTTCGTGCCGACCGCCTTCGCGATCGTGCTGGCGATGGCCAGGGCGCTCGGCGCCGGCTGGAGGCTCGCCCTGCCGCTGGCGCTGGTCGTGCCGGTGGTGGTGCATTTCCTGTTCGCCAAGCTCTTGCGCGTGCCGCTGCCCTTCGGCTTCCTGCCGATGCCCTGGTAGGGGCCCCGGCGGGGATGGAGTAGAGACTTCATGATGCAGACCCTGCTCGAGGCCTTCCGCCTGGTGTTCCAGCAGGACGTGCTGATCGCCATCCTCGCCTCCGCCGTCTACGGCCTCGTCGTCGGCGCGCTCCCCGGCCTCACCGCCACCATGGCGACCGCGCTGCTGGTGCCCGTCACCTTCTACCTCTCCCCCATCGCCGCTATCGCAACAATAATAACTGCATCAGCCATGGCGATCTTCGCTGGCGACCTGCCGGGGTGCCTGTTGCGGATACCCGGGACGCCGGCGTCGGCGGCGTATACCGACGAGGCCTATGCGATGACGCGCAAGGGCGAGGCGGAGAAGGCGCTGGGGATCTGCCTGTGGTTCTCGGCGCTGGGCGGCATCTTCGGCACGCTGTCCTTGATCCTGCTGGCCCCGCCGCTCGCCGAGATGGCGCTGTCGTTCTCCACCTACGAGTATTTCTGGCTCGCCTTCCTGGGCCTGATGTGCGCGACGCTGGTGGCGCGCTCGTCGCCGGTCAAGGCGATCGCGTCGATGCTGCTGGGGCTGCTGGTGTCGTGCATCGGCATCGACAACCCGGCCGGCACGGCGCGCTTCACCTTCGGCTCGATGGACCTGCTCGGCGGCATCGACGCGATCGCGGCCCTGGTCGGCGTCTTCGCGCTCAGCGAGGTGATGCGGGCGATGACCACGCCCGAGCCGCCGCCCCTGCCGCGCCGCAAATTCGGCTCGATCCTCAAGGGCATGATCCGGCTCACGCGCGAATACCCCAAGCCGCAGATCAGGGGCAACATCGTCGGCATCATCATCGGCGTGCTGCCGGGCGCGGGCGCCGACATGGCGGCCTGGGTCAGCTACGCCATGGCCAAGCGCTTCTCCAGGACGCCGGAGAAGTTCGGCACCGGCCATCCCGAGGGGCTGATCGAGGCCGGCTCTTCCAACAACGCGTCGCTCGCCTCGGGCTGGGTCCCGTCGCTGCTCTTCGGCATCCCCGGCGACACGATCACCGCGATCGCCATCGGCGTGCTCTACATGAAGGGCCTCAACCCCGGCCCGACGCTCTTCACCGAGAAGGCTTCCTCGATGTACGCCCTGTACATCGTGTTCCTGCTGTCGAACGTGATCATGATCCCGCTCGGCATCGTGATGATCCGGCTGGCGAGCCACATCCTGCGCGCGCCGCGGTCCTCGGTGATGCCGGTGATCGTGCTCTTGTGCTGCGTCGGCGCCTTCGCCACCGGCAACAACCTGTTCCTGGTGCTGACCGTCGCCGCCTTCGGCTGCCTCGGCTACGTGATGGAGCGCAACGGCTACCCGGTCGCCGCCATGGTGCTGGGCATCGTCATGGGCACGATGGTGGAACAGAGCTTCGTCACCTCGCTGATCAAGTCCGACGGCTCGATCCTGCCCTTCTTCTCCCGCCCCGTCGCCTCGGTGCTGGCCGCCATGACCTTCGCCGCGCTCTTGTGGCCGCTGGCCGTGTGGCTCAAGCGCCGCCTGGCCCCGGCGCGCGCGGCGGCGGGGGCGTAGGGCGTCCAACCCTCGCCCGTCCTGAGCTTAGCGAAGGATGGGAGAGGGTGGCCCGAAGGGCCGGGCGAGGGCCTCTCCGCGCGGCGGTCCTCGCGCAACGCGACGCCGCCGCACACGGAAACCACCAAGACACGAAGGCATCAAGGGGAATGAAGAGCCTTCCACGCGATTTGCTTGCGGCAAGTAGTTTTCATGCCCTTGCCCTATTTCGGAAAACTATTATTATTGTTAGATGAGCCTGGATGACTTAAAAGATCAAACGCGGGCTGTAGGTCGCAAATATCGGAACCGGGAAGAGCGAGCCCGGCGACTATTTATTGAAGAACGACCTGTTGCACTAACAACTGAACGAGAGCGTGAGTTCGAGATCAAGAAGGCTGTCTCGAGCTATTTTGGAATCAGCTATTCGTCAGTTAGCTTCTGCGGTTCAGCGCAACTTGGCTTTAGCATACACAAGAACACACTTTTTCAGCCTGCGGTGTCGGACCTCGATGTTGCGTGTGTAGATATGCGGTTGTTTCAGGCGGCTTGGATAGACGCCATTACCGTCACCCGCGCATTCACGGACTTAACTCCCTTCGGCACACGTGGGCAACGCGACATTGATCTTTTTAAGTCGCAGATACTCAGGCGTGGAATGATAAGAGTCGATGCAATGCCGCAGTCGACCATAAGTCGCGATTGGTCCTACTTCGAAGGACAACTCAGCCGTCGGCATGCGGCAGTTTTTCGAAGAATTACATTTGCGATCTATATGAATGAGTATGCTTTTTGTTGGAAACAAGACAGCGTGTTGTCGGCATTGCTGGGAGATGGCTGATGCAGAACGAGCTGAAGTACACTGTACGATCTCGCGAGATAGTTGATCTTGTGACCGCGATGCGTTCGGCACGACTGACACTGTCACCATACTTTCAGCGCAATCTCGTCTGGCGCGACTCGCACAAACGCGAGTTTATCGACACGATTCTGAAGGGGTATCCGTTTCCCCAAATCTTTCTCACCCGTGGGCCAATCGACCTTGATTCTATGGAAGCGAGCCAGGCCGTCGTAGACGGCCAGCAGCGCCTAAATGCCATAAGGGATTTCGTTGATGGAAAGTTAGACATTGAGGGAAAGACATTCAAAGAGTTACCCGCGAAGCAGCGAGAAGACTTTCTCAAGTATGAAGTGGCTGTTATCGATTTCGACCTTGACGTTGGTGATGAGCGCCTCAAGGACGTCTTTCATCGACTCAATCGCACTTACTATGCCTTATCTGCAATCGAGAAGCTCGCGTCTGAGTACTCAGCATCAGAGTTCATGCTAGTGGCGCGAGTTTTGTGTGGTGAGATTCTAAAATCGGCACAAGAGGAAGATGAGTTGGGAGAGGTAGGAAGTGAGGATGGAACCGCAGAAACAATCCCAAGCAATTTGTTTAGTCGCGACCCCGGTGTTGACGATGACACATGGTCCTGGCTCGTGGAACATGCCGAGGGCAACTACGCTGAGCTAATTAAGACGCGACCCGTCTTCACGAAATTTGAGTTTGATCGAAAGGTACCGTTGATGTTCACACTGAACATCATGTGCACTTTCTTGGCTGGTTACTATCAACGCAATGATCGCGTAAGAAAGTTCTTGGACGAGAGAGCGACGCATTTTCCGGAGCGCGAAGAAGTCATATTTGCGGTGAACGAATCGGCGAGGTACATCTCGTCGATGAATTTTCCTGATGATGCAATGTGGTGGAACAAGGCGAACTTCTTTTCTTTGATTTGCGAGTTGGCTCGCGCGCCTTCATTGAGGGAACAGCCTGCGTCTACGGCAGCTGCAAAGTTGATGGCATTCTCACGGGTGGTTCCTGGCGAATATGCACTCGCCGCTCGTGAGGGCGTTGGCCGAAAGGCGCAGCGAGATTTAAGAGGCACGAAGTTGCGCGCGCTGTTGAGCTCATAAGTTGGACGACGGGCGTGAGAGCGATAGGTGCGGCGGTTTGGGCGTCGTGTCCGTCGTGTCGCGGTGGTTCGGTTCGGTTTTCCTTGGTGTCTTCGTGTCTTAGTGACTTCCGCTAGGCGCCGGACCGGGCGAGCGTGGCCAGGTATCTCGTGGGGATGCTCGCCTGCGCACCACCTTCCCCCTCACCCAGCTTCGGCTAAGGCGCTAAGCGCGCCTAAGCCTCAGCAACCCTCTCCCTCAAGGGCGAGGGGTGGGTAGGAGGCGGCGCTGCGCTTCTTTCTTCGTGTCGCTCGCGTCTATACTCCCCGCCCCACCCGCCCAGAGGACCTCCCGCCCCATGTCGTCCCCCTCCGCTTCCAACCGCCTGCGCATCGGCATGCTCGGCGCGGCCAATATCGGCCGGGCGTTCACCAACGGCTGCAAGCCGTCCTCGGTCGTCGCGGTCGCGGCGGTCGCGAGCCGGACCCAGGCGAAGGCGGATGCGTTCGCGGCCGAGCTCGGCATTCCGCGCGCGCTGGGGTCGTACGAGACGCTGCTGGCGGACAAGGATATCGACGCCGTTTACATTCCGCTGCCGAACTCGATGCACGCGGAATGGGCGATCAAGGCCTGCGCGGCCGGCAAGCACGTGCTGTGCGAGAAGCCCCTGGCGATGGACGCGGGCGAGGCGCGGGCCATGTTCGCGGCGGCCGAGAAGCACCGGGTGGTGCTGCGCGAGGCCTATCCCTACATGGCGCAGCAGCAGACCGCCATGCTGCGCGGCTGGCTCGCCGAGGGCGCCATCGGCACGCTGAAGCTGATCCGCTCGACCTTCTCGGTGCTGTTCACCGACCCGGCGAACATAAGGCTGATCCCCGACCTGGGTGGCGGCGCGCTTTACGACGCGGGCAGCTACGCGATCAGCCTGGTGCGGCTGGCCGCCGGCCGGCGGCCGCTGCGCGCGCGGGCGACGTCCGTGTTTGACGAAAAAGGCGTCGACCGCACGACCATCGCCGAGCTGGAATTCGACGGCGGCCTCTTGGCGCAGGTCTCCTGCAGCTTCGCCTCGGCCTTCCATCGCCATGCCTCGATCGGCGGCGACAGGGGGGTGATCGAGACCAACTACCTGAACCACCCGCCCGTCGCGGGCCCGGCAGTGCTGCAGATCCGCCGCGGCTTCGCCAACACCCTGCCGATGGAGCCGGTGGCGGTGCCCGACGGCAACGGCTTCCGCCTGGAGGCCGAGAGCTTCGCCGCCCTGCTG
>JAEULC010000334.1 GCA_016792605.1 Rhodospirillales bacterium | reverse complement strand
CCCGGTCGACGTGCGCGCGCAGAAAGTGCAGATCTTCAATCCCGCCGGCGCCGAGCTCGCCACGCTCGACGAGGTCTCGATCGGCCTCAGCTTCCCGGCGCTGCTGACCGGCCTCGTCGCGCCGTCGAGCCTGGACATCCGCCGGCCCACGGTGCGCCTGACCCGCGCCCGCGACGGTCATTTCGAGTTCGGTCTCGGCGACAGCGGCGGCGCGGGCGGCCAGCAGCCGGCGCTGCAGCAGCTGCTCGAGGGCCTGCTCTCGCCGCCGGACCCGGAGATCGCATCCGGCTATCTCGAGCGTGTGTCGATCTCCGACGCGGCGCTCACCCTCGACGACCAGATGCTCGAGATGTCGTGGCGCGCCCGCGAGGCGACCGTCGAGCTGGTGCGGAGCGAGGGCGCCATCGACGCGGATTTCCGCGGAACGCTCATTGTCGACGATCGCCCGGCCAAGCTGAGCGGCAAGCTGCGTCACCTGCTCGACAGCGGCTCGACCGAGCTGCAGCTGGCCTTCAATGACCTCGTGCCGTCGAAGTTCGCCCGAGGCGCGCCGGCGCTCGAGCGCCTGGCGGCGCTCGACCTCCCGGTTTCCGGCACGTCCGAGGCGCGCCTGCTGCCGACAGGCAAGGTCGATCGCGTCAGCTTCGACATCAACGGCGGCAAGGGCAGGCTGCGGCTCAAGGAGGTCGGCGGCAGCGTCGACATCGCCAAGGCGCGGGTCATCGGCAAGCTCGAGCAGGATCTGTCGATCTGCATCCTCGACAATGTCTATCTCGACCTGGGCGGCCCGGACATTTCGGCCGCCGCCCTGGTCAGCAACATCACCGACTCGGCCGAGGCCCGGATCAACGTCGTCGCGCGGCGCTTCGCGGTGAGCGATCTCGAGCGCCTCTGGCCGGCCGACATGCGGCCCGACCTGCGCGCCTGGGTGCGCGAGCACGTGCGCACGGGACGCGCCGACGAAAGCACGCTGCTGGTCGTCGGCCGCCTGGGCGCGGACGGCTTCGAGCCCGACCTGAAGAGCCTGCGCATGGAGACGCGCTTTATCGGCGTCGGCGGCGAGTTCGGCGGCGGCATGACCGTGCAGGATCTGTCCGGCACGGCGAAAGTCAGCCCGGACCAGGTCGAGGTGGTGGTCACCGACGCTACGGCAAGCTGGCCCAAGTCCGGCCTGCCGACGATGACGGAGATCAAGGCGCGCGCCGGGCTGGTGCCCAATCGTCGCGCCGACGTGTTCATCTCGTCCGCGAAGATCGGCGGCCTTATGCTCGGCGATGCGCAGGTGCGCGTCCAGGGCCTGGACCAGCCCGCGCCCGAGGTCAGCGGCGATGCGGTCATCCGCGGGCCGGCCGGCCGCTTCTTCCAGATGATGCAGAAGACGGAGGTCGGCGGCGTCGGCGACATCGGAAACGATGGCTCGGCGATCAAGGGCGACGTCACGGCGCGCACGCTGTTCCGCTTCGATGCCGGCAACAAGTTCAGCCCGGACCGCATCCAGCGCTCCGCGGCGGCGCGGATCACGGGGCTTGCGGTGCCGGCGGGGCCGATGGGCCTGGCGATCAGCGACGGCGACGTGACGATGCAGTACGACGCCCGTGACGTGAAGGTGGCTGGCCAGCTAAAGGTCAACGGCTCGCCGGTAGCGATGGAGCTGAACCACACCCTGGCCGGACCGACCAAGGACCGCATGCATCTGCGCGTCTCGGGCACCATGACCGACGAGCAGCGCCGCCAGTTCGGCCTCGGCCTCGACAAGCAGGTATCCGGTCCGATCGACTTCGATGTCGACGTGACGCGGGACGCGACGGCGATCACCACCGCCAATGCGCGCCTGAAGCTCGACCGCGCCAAGGTCAAGCTGCAGCAGATCTACTGGGAGAAGCCGCAGGGCGTGCCGGGCGTCGTCAATCTGACGCTGACGGCGCGCAAGGACAAGCCGACCGAGATCTCGGAATTTTCCGCCAGCGGCGGCGGCCTGAAGGCCGAGGGCCGGGCCTGGCTCAAGCCCGGCACCTCCGATATCCAGCGCATGGAACTCGACACGCTGCAGTTCGGCGGCAAGGACGGCACCAGCGTCTATGCCGACTTCACGCGCACGCCCGGCAACGGCTGGAAGGTCGATCTCGCCGGCGACCAGTTGAACCTGCAGCCCTATATCGACGACCCGGACATCCTGCTCGATTTCCCGCTGACGGTGAATACGCAACTGCGCCGGTTGCGGCTCAGCCCCGAGCGCGCGCTGAACGACGTGCGCATGTCGGCGGCGTTCGGCGGCCAGTACTGGGACAAGATTGAGATCGAATCCAAGCTCGACAATCGCAGCGAGCTCAGTGTCCGCTACATCCCGGCCGGCGACCAGCGCGACCTGCTCGTCTACGCCACGGATGCCGGGGCGGTGCTGCAGATGATGAGCGGCTCGGCGTTGGCGCGCGACCTGCGTGGCGGCGAGTTGGCGATCCGCGCGACGCGCGAGCCGACCCTGCCGAACACGCCGACCGAAGGGCTGATTCAGATGCGTGGCTTCAGCCTGCGCGACACGCCGACCGGCGACCGGATTCTCGCCTCGGCCCAGGGCTTCGGCCCGTTCGAGGTGCTGGCGAGCGAGGACCTGAACTTCAGCCGGCTTGAGGCAAACTTCCGCAAGAGCGGCGACCGTGTCGAACTCAAGAACATGATGGCACTGAGCCGTGGCCTGGGCATGAACGCGTCGGGCGGGTTCGATCTCGCCAATAACCAGATGAACGTCACCGGCTATGTCTCGCCGTTCCGAGGCATCGGCCAGATCCTGGACGAGAATCCCTGGGTCGGCGCCTTCCTGGCCAATGTCGACAAGCAGGGCCTGATCGCCGTGCCCTTCACCGGATCGGGCGCGATGTCCGAGCCTGACTTCAAGGTCGACAAGAAGCCGCAACCGCTGCCGCAAGGCCAGATGCGCGAATTCGCGCGCCTCGCCACCGGCAAGGACCGCGACCTTTCCGCCGAAAGCCGGATGAAGCCGGCCGGGATGAACCGCTAGAGGTCGCTCAGACCGGCCGCAGCAGCGCGTGGCGCTTGCGGCCCGAGGACAGTTTCACCACCCCTTCTGCGTTGATATCGGCGAGCGTGACCTTGCGGTTCTCGTCGTCGATCGCCGCGTCGTTCACGCGGATGGCGCCGCCCTTCACCGCGCGGCGCGCCTCGCCGTTGCTCGTCGCCAGGGTCGCGCGCACCACGGCCAGGTAGGCGGGGATGCCCTTCTCCAGCTCGGCGCGCGGCACGTCGATCGTCGGCAGCGCCTCGCCGATGCCGCCTTGCTCGAAGGTCCTGCGCGCGGTCTCGGCGGCCTCGGCCGCGGCCGCGGGCCCGTGCGCCAGCGCCGTCGCCTCGTTGGCCAGGATCTTCTTCGCGTCGTTGATGCCCGCGCCCTCGAGCTTCTCCAGCCGCGCCACCTCGTCGAGCGGCAGGTCGGTGAACAGGCGCAGGAAGCGGCCTACGTCGGCGTCCTCGGTGTTGCGCCAGAACTGCCAGTAGTCGTAGGGCGTGAGGCGGTCGGCGTTGAGCCAGATCGCGCCCGCCGCGGTCTTGCCCATCTTGGCGCCCGACGACGTGGTGATCAGCGGCGTGGTCAGGCCGAAGGCGGGCTTGCTGTCGATGCGGCGCACCAGGTCGGCGCCGGAGACGATGTTGCCCCACTGGTCCGAGCCGCCCATCTGCAGCCGGCAGTCGTAGCGCCGGCCGAGCTCCAGGAAGTCGTAGGACTGCAGGATCATGTAGTTGAACTCGAGGAAGCTCAGCGGCTGCTCGCGTTCCAGGCGCAGCTTCACGCTGTCGAAGGCCAGCATGCGGTTGACCGAGAAGTGCCGGCCGACATCGCGCAGGAACGGGATGTAGCGCAGCTCGTCCAGCCAGTCGGCGTTGTTGACCATGATCGCGTCGGCGGGCCCGCTGCCGAAGGTCAGGAACCGGTCGAACACCTTGCGGATGCCCTGGATGTTGCGCGCGATGTCCTCGTCGGTCAGAAGCTTGCGCTGCTCGTCGCGGCCCGAGGGATCGCCGACCTTGGTGGTGCCGCCGCCCATCAGCACGATCGGCTTGTGCCCGTGCTTCTGCAGCAGGCGCAGCAGCATGATCTGCACCAGGCTGCCGACATGCAGGCTGTCGGCGGTCGCGTCGAAGCCGATATACGCCGGGATCACGCGCTCGGCGGCCAGCGCGGCAAGCGCCTGCTCGTCGGTGCAGTCCTGGATCATCCCGCGGGCGCGGGCGGTGGCGACGAAATCGGCGCGGCTGGCCATGGATTGGCTCCGATGCTCCGGATTTGCTAGAAGGCCGGGTGGTGTAGCAGGCGGCGGCCGGAATCGCCAGACCGGCGATTTTCCTTACGGGCGGGAGCGGAAATGGCCGAGCTTTCCTGGTCGATCGGGCTGATGAGCGGGACCTCCATGGACGGGGTCGACGCGGCGCTGCTCCGGACCGACGGGCGCGAGCGGATCGAGGCCGGGCCGGCCCTCACGCTGCCCTACGACGACACGTTCCGGCAGAAGCTGCGGTCGGTGCTGGGCGGCAAGGGCGACGTGCGCGGCGTCGAGCGCGAACTGACCCTGCGCCATGCCGAAGCCGTGCGGGCGCTCTTGTCCAAGGCCGGGCTCGCGCCGGCCGATGTGGAACTCGTCGGCTTCCACGGCCAGACCATCCTGCACGCGCCCGACCGGGGAAAGACCTGGCAGATCGGCGACGGCGCGCTGCTGGCGGCCGAGACCGGGATCGACGTGGTCTGCGACTTCCGCAGCGCCGATGTCGCCGCCGGCGGCCAGGGCGCGCCGCTGGTGCCGGTGTTCCACGCGGCGCTGGCCGCAGGGCTCGAACGGCCGCTGGCGGTGCTCAACATCGGCGGCGTCGCGAACGTGACGTGGATAGGCGAAGGGGGCGATCTGCTGGCCTTCGACACCGGCCCGGGCAATGCGCCGATCGACGACTGGGCCTTGCGCCACACCGGCTCGGCGGTCGACCGGGACGGGGCGCTGGCCAGGGCGGGCACGGTCGACCGGATGATCCTAGGCCGGCTCCTCGACCACCCCTATTTCGCGCAGCGACCGCCCAAGTCGCTCGACCGCGACGGCTTCGACCTGTCGCCGGTCCGGTCCCTGGGCCCGGCCGATGGCGCCGCCACCTTGACCGCCTTCACGGTCGAGGCGATCGGCAAGGCGCGGGACCATTTCCTGGCGCCGGCGCGGCGCTGGATCGTCTGCGGCGGCGGTCGGCACAACCCGGCGATCCTGGAGGGGCTGCGCGCCCTGCTGACCGTGCCGGTCGACCCGGCCGAGGCGGTGGGCTGGGACGGCGACGCGCTGGAAGCCCAGGCCTTCGCCTATCTCGCGGTCCGCTCGGTCCAGGGCCTGCCCTTGAGCCTGCCGGGCACCACGGGGGTCAGTCGGCCGCAACGGGGCGGGGTGCTCTGCCGGGCGCCGCGGCCTGCGGCTTAGGGGCCTGCGGCCTAGCTCCCGCGACCAGGATCCCCAAGGCAATCGCGACGGCGCCGACGAGGGTCGTCCCGTCGGGCCGTTCGCCCAGGATCGCCCAGCCGCCGAGCGCGGCCAGCGCCGGCACCAGGGCCCCGGAGAGGGCGGCGCGGGTCGACCCCAAGTGCTTGACTGCCAAGGCAAAGGTCCACTGGCCCGCGACGCCGGCCAGTAGGCCCTGGGCGGCCGCCTGGGTGGCGAGATCGGTCCAGGGGGCGGTCGCCAGGCGCGCCGGCCCGCCTGCGGCGGCCCAGATCGGCACGACCAGGATCGCCGAGGCGGCCGAGACGGCCGCGGTTGCCTGCCAGGGGGTGAGGCCGCTCTTCTGGAAGGCCACGGTATAGACGGCCCAGGCGAGCGCCGCGGCGAGGAACAGCAGGTCGCCGATCCAGGCCTGGTCGCCGCGGATCATCAAGGCCTTGCCGGCCACCAGCGCGACGCCGGCGGCGATGACCGCGAATCCCGTGAGCCGGGTGGCGCTCAGGCGGTCCTTCAAGACCAGCGCGGCCAGAAGCCCCGTGAAGAGCGGGATCGTTCCCGGCAGGAGGGCGCCCATATGCGCGACCGGCGCGAAGGCCGCCCCGCCCATGGCGAGAAGGCCAAACGGCAACCCGCCGCCCAGCACCATCGCCAGGAGCAGCAGGCGCCCCCGCGTGCCGAGCAGGAGAACCGGGGAGCGGCGGAGCAGGAGAATGACGGTCGGCAGGAGCAGCAGCGCCGGGGCGCCGTAGCGGAATAGCGCCAGGTCGAGCGGATGCAGCGTCGAGGTGACGCCGTGGCGGGTGGCGACCTGCCAGGTCGTGCCGACCAGCGCCGCGGCGAGCGCGGCGGCGAGGCCGATGGAAAGCGATGGCTTCATGCACCGAGGTCTTCGCGCGCGGGCGGGCTGCTGGCAAATGAAGCTTGCGCATGGAAGCATGAATTTGTTTCATGATCTCATGCCGGCCCAGCGCCATCGCTCCCTGCCGCCCTTCCCGGCGCTGGTCGCCTTCGAGGCGATCCTGCGCCTGGGCAGCGTGACGTTGGCGGCCGACGAGCTGGCGCTGACCCAGAGCGCGGTCAGCCATCGCCTGCGCCTCCTGGAGCGGCATTTCGGCGCGAAGCTGCTCAAGCGCCTGCATCCCGGCCTCGCGCCAACGGCCGCCGGCGCCCGGCTGGCGCGCGGGCTGCAGCCGATCCTGGCCGCCATCGACCGGCTGCCGCAGGACGTGCTGCGTCCCAAGGGCCGCGAGCCCTTCCGCATCGGCACCGGACCCGCGCTGCTCGGTTGGTGGCTGTCGCCGCGGCTGAAGGCGCTCGGCGCCGCGTTTCCGGACCTCGCGATCGAGATCCAGACCTTCGAGCGCGCGGCGGATGCCGCGCGGCGCGACCTCGACCTCGCCCTGCTGTGGGGGCCGCCGGCCTCGTTCCGGGACGACGGCCGCACGCTGCGCTTTCCCGTGGAGACCGTATTCCCCGTCGCGGCGCCGGGCCTGGCCACGCGCGGCTGGCGCGGGTCGCTGCCGCTGATCGACAAGCGCGCGTCCGATCCGCATGGCTCGGGCTCGGAGTGGTCGTGGGAGACCTGGCTCGGCCGGCAGGCCCGCCGCCCGCCTGCCTTGGTCTTCCGCGACCTGCCCGGCGCGCTGCAGTCCGCGGCCGACGGCAACGGCGCGGCCCTG
>JAEULC010000267.1 GCA_016792605.1 Rhodospirillales bacterium | reverse complement strand
CGGATCGCGGCCGCGCGCGCGCGCATCGCGGGCGTCGTGCTGTCGCGCGTCGACGAGCGTGGCTACCGCCAGTACGCCCGCAGCGACCTGGTCTACAAGTATGCCCGCCCGGCGCTGGTCGCGCTCAAATGAGCCGCGCCGCCGCGCCGGCCACCGGCGTGCTGTTCATCACGCCCTACTACCGCCCGGAGATCATCGGCTCCGGGCCTTTCTGCGCCGACCTGGCGGAATGGCTCGCCGCCCACGCGCGCCCGGTGACCGTGCTGACGACCCATCCCCACTACCCGCTGCGCGACGCCTTCGGCGGCCGCCGCGCCGCGCGCGAGACCATCGACGGCGTCGCCGTGGAAAGGCTGGGCATCTGGACGCCACGCAAACGCTCCACCGCCGGACGGATCGCCAGCGAGGTGCTGTTTCTGCTGGCAGGTCTTTGGGCCCTGCTGCGCGGCAGGGTGGCGCGCGCACGGCTGGTCCTGTCGCTCTGCCCGTCGATCCTGGGGGCGGCGCTCGGCATTCTGGCGACGCGGCGCGACGGGCATCATGTCGTGATCGTCCATGACATCCAGTCGGGCCTTGCCACGGGCCTAGGCATGGCCGGCGGCACTTGGCTCGGCCGCGCGATCGCGTGGTGCGAACGGTCGATCCTGAACCGCGTGGACCTGATCGCGGTGCTGTCCGGCGAGATGCGTCACCGCCTGCGCGCCATCGGCGTGCGCACCCCGATTGAGGTGATGCCGATCTGGGCGGATACCGACGCCGTGTTCCCGTTGCCGGAACCCGAGGGCGAACCGGCGCAGGTGATCTACAGCGGCAATCTCGGGCGCAAGCAGGGCCTCGGCCAGATCGTCGAGCTGGCGCTGGAACTGAACCAACGCCGTCCCGACGTGCAGATCGTGATCCGCGGCAACGGCGGCGAGCGCGACGCCCTGGCGCGGCTCGTGCGCGCGCAGTCGCTGACGAATGTCCGGTTCGCGGACCTGCTGCCGCCCGCGGCCCTCAACGAAGGCCTGTCGCGCGGCAGGCTGTACCTGGTGCCGCAGGCGCCGGCCGCCGCGGACTGCGCGGTGCCGTCGAAGGTCTTCAACATCATGGCGGCCGGGCGCAGCTTCGTCGCCACCGCCGCCGAGGGGACCTCGCTGTGGAACCTGCAGCAGGCGAGCGAAGCCTTCGTCTGCGTGCCGCCGAACGACACCGCCGCCTTCGTGGCCGCCGTGCTGCGCCTGGTCGACGATACGCCGTTGCGCCGGGAGCTTGGCGCCCGGGCGCAGCGCTTCATCCTGCGCCACCACGCCAAGCAGAAGGTGCTCGGCGACTTCACGCGGTTGCTCGATGACCTGCAGCGCGGATAGCGCGGTACAAGCTACGCGGGTGCTGGTGTTCGAGCCCGAGGGCAACGGCCACCAGCAGGAGTGGCTGGAGCACCTGATCGCCCATGCCGCGGACCGGCCCGGGCTGGAGCAGCTCTGGATCGTGGCCCCCGCCGGTCTGTGCCAGGCGCTGCGTCCGCACCGCGCGGGGGATCGCGTCCGGCTGCTGCTGATGACCGCAGGCGAAGAGCGACGTTGCCAGCATGCGAACATCGCGATCGGCGGATTGTGGCGCTGGTGGACGATGCGCCGCTACCTGCGTCGGACCGGCGCCGAGGCTGGGCATTTCCTGCAGCTCGACCATCTGTCGCTGCCCCTGGCGCTGGGCCTGCGGCTGGGCGGCCGTCCGGTCGGCGGCATCCTGTTCCGGCCCTCGGTGCACTACGGCGATCTCGGCCCCTATCGCCCGTCGTGGCGCGAACGGGTCCGCGACGCGCGCAAGGGCGTCCTCTACCGCCTGATGCTGCGCAATCCGGCGCTGCACAGCGTATTGTCGCTGGACCCGCATTTTCCGCGCTACGTCGAAGCGCATTACAGCCACGCGCACAAGGTGCGCCGGCTGCGCGACCCCGCCCACCCGTTGCATCCGAGCGCCGCGGAGGACCAAGCGATCACGGCGGACGTACCGCCCACCCGCATGCTGTTCTCGCTGTTCGGGTACCTTACCGAGCGCAAGGGCGTGCTGGTACTGCTCGAAGCGCTGCGCCTGCTGCCGCCGTTGCGGCGCGCGCGCCTGGCGGTGATCGTCGCCGGACGAACGGACCCGGCCCTCCGCGATGCGATGACACACCTGCGCGCGCGCGTCGCGCGCGACTGCCCGGAGCTCTGGCTGCACTACGCCGATCGCAGGCTCAGCGATGGCGAGCTGACCGACCTCGTGACCGGAAGCGATGTCGTGCTCGCTCCCTACCAGCGCTTCGTCGGGTCGAGCGGCGTGCTGCTGTGGGCGGCGCAGGCGGGCCGCCCGCTGCTGACGCAGGAGATCGGGCTCATGGGCCGCCTGGTGCGGGACCATGGCCTCGGCCTCACCGCCGACACATCCGATCCGGTCGCGCTTGCCGCGGCGATGGACACCATGATCGCCCGCGGCCCAGCCAGCTTCTTCGACCCGGTTGCCGCGCGCATTTTCGCCGACCAATGCACGCCGGATTCGTTTGCGGACACGGTGATCGGCAGCATGACGGGTGAAGCGGTCCGCGAACCCGTCGCGGTGTGACAATCCTGGCGTCGATGCGCGCGCCGACCGCGCTCAAGCGCCTCAACTTGGTCACATGTTGCACCTGCACAAGTATGCACATCATGAAGCGTCTGCTATTGCGATCGCGCGCGTAGATCGCGAGTCAATGGGCGAGCGACATGAGCAAGGCCGCAACCGATCTCCTTCGTCCCACCGGCGTCGCCGACCTGCGCTCCACGACGCGCCGGGCGCCGCAGGACATGCCGCCGCTGCTGCCCGGCCTTCTGCGCGCGGCCGATACCGCGTGCCTGGCGATGGCCGCGGCCGGGGGCATTGCGCATGCCGCGCGCCTGTCGCCGGACCTCGATCGGGCCGACGTGCTGCTCGCCTTGCTCGGCACGCTGGCAGGGATCAATCTTCTGCAGGCATCCGGCGCCTATCGCCCCGCATCCATCGTGTCGCTGAACGCCGGGCTCGGCCGCTGTCTTCTCGCTGCCGCCATCGCGGCCGGGCTGATTGCATCCGCCATGACCCTGCTGCGGCCGGGATGGCTGGCCGGCGCCCAGGACTGGCTGCTTGCCTGGCTCATCCTGTCGCTGTTGCTCCTCGCCGCCGTTCGCCTCGGAACGACCGTCTGGCTGCGGCAGTGGCACGCGTCCGGCAGGCACCGCCGGCGCATCGCCGTGATCGGCGCGGAGGCGATCGGGCAACAGCTGTTGCGGTGCCTGCACGGCCATGGCGAGGATATCGAGATCGTCGGCGTCTACGACGATCGCAAGGATCGGCTGCCGCACCGCTGCATGGGGCACGCGATCGCCGGCGGCATCGATACGCTGGTCGACGACATTCGGCACCGGGCGGTCGACCAAGTCGTGATCGCCCTGCCGCTCGCGGCGGAGCGACGGATCCTCGACGTGCTCCAGGCGCTTCGCCAGGCGCCGGTCGACATACTTCTCTGCCCCGACCTTGCCGGCCTCCGCCTCAAGAAGCTTTCGGCGCGGCAGGTCGGCGACGCGCCGCTGCTGGTGGCCGTGGAGCGTCCGCTGAAGGCCTGGAACGGCGTGGCAAAGGCGCTGCTGGATCGGTTGCTTGCTGCCGCCATTCTCGTGGCGATCGCGCCGCTGATGCTGCTCATCGCCGCGCTGATCAAGCTGGACAGCGCAGGCCCCGTCCTCTTCCGGCAGCGGCGCTATGGCCTGAACAACGAGATGATCGAGGTGTTCAAGTTCCGGACCATGCGCAGCGACGCGGCCGACCGGAACGCGGAGCGCCTCACCGTGCGCAATGACCCCCGCGTCACCCGCGTGGGCGCCTTCCTCCGCCGCACGAGCCTCGACGAGCTGCCGCAGTTCCTGAATGTCCTGCGCGGCGACATGTCGGTGGTGGGGCCGCGCCCCCACGCTACCGCAGCCAAGGCCGGCGGCCTGCTCTATCCCGAGGCTGTGCGCGGCTACCATGCCCGGCACCGCGTGAAGCCAGGCATCACCGGCTGGGCGCAGGTGAATGGCTGGCGCGGCGAGACCGAGACCGTCGAGCAGATCGCGCGGCGGGTGGAGCACGACCTCTACTATATCGAGCACTGGACGGTCGCATTCGACCTTTGGATCGTCGCGCGCACGATCTTCGGCGGCTTCGCCGGGCGCAACGCATACTAGGCCCGCGCGTGGCCCTGTTCGACCTGGCGGAACCAACGGCGGCGGAGCGGTGCGAGGGCCGGCTTGCGCAGCCGCGCTGCCTGTGGCTCACCCTGTTCGATCCCGAGCCCCGCCACAGCGGCGAGCTGCTCTACTCCGGGGGCCTCATCGACGCGGCCGCCGCCGCCGGCCTGCGGCTCGATGTCCTCGCCACGGCGCGCAATCGCGAGGCCGCGGGCGAGGAAGACGGCAGCGTCCGGTGGTGGCTGATCCGGCACAAGCCGCGCAAGGCCTGGCGGAGCTTCGTTTCCTTCCTGCCCTACCTGGCCGATCGCGGCCGCGACCTGGCGAAGGTCGAGGCGTTGCGGCGACTCCTGGCCCGGCAGCGCTGGGACGGAATCGTGTTCGACGGCGTGTCGAACGGCTGGGCGCTCCCGATCGTGCGGGCGCACTGCCAGGCCCGCGCCGAGCGGCCGCGGCTCCTCTACATCTCCCACAACCACGAAGCCAGCCTGCGCCTGCGCATCGCCGGCATCGAGTCCAACCCGATCCGCCGACGGCTGCGCGCCCTGGAGGCGTACAAGGTCTCGCGGCTCGAGCGCGACCTGGTCGATTGCGCGGACCGCGTCACCGCGATCACGCCGGATGACCGGCAGCTCTACATCCAGCGCCACCCCGGCAAACGGATCGAGGTGCTGACGCCAGGATACGGCGGCAGGATCCGGCGCCTGCGGACGCTGACGCCCGGGCTGCCGCGCCGCGTGGTCGTCGTCGGCAGCTACGCCTGGATCGCCAAGCGGCGCAACCTCGAGGAGTTCCTGGTGCACGCCGACCCCATCCTGGCGCGGGCAAAGGTCGAGCTGTGCGTAGTCGGCGATGCGGAGGAGGCGGTGCTGGCGCAGTGGCGCCAGCGCTTTCCCGCCACGCGCTTCACCGGCGCCGTCGAGGATGTCACGCCCTACATGGACGAGGCGCGGCTGGCCGTCGTGCCGGAACGGCATGGCGGCGGGTTCAAGCTCAAGATGCTCGACTACGTCTTCAACCGGGTGCCGATCCTGGCCCTGCAGGACTCCTTCGCCGGGGTTCCCGTGCGGGCGGGCCACAGCGTCCTGCTGTTTCCCGACCATGCCGCGCTGGCCCGCGGCATGGTGGCCGCGATCGACGACATCGACCGGTTGAACAGGCTGCAGGAAAGCGCGTTCGCCGCCTGCCGCGACCAGTTCCACTGGCGTTGCCGCGGCGAGGCGCTGCGCACGGCGATCCTCGACGCATGACCGCGCCCGCCTTCCCGCCGCGCAGTCCTCCGGCCAGCCTCGGCA
Organism: Rhodospirillales bacterium; assembly: GCA_016792605.1. Classification (GTDB taxonomy): domain Bacteria; phylum Pseudomonadota; class Alphaproteobacteria; order JAEULC01; family JAEULC01; genus JAEULC01. The sequence continues at coordinate 6,371 of JAEULC010000267.1, read as the reverse complement.
GCGCGGATCTCCTCCTGGTGCTCCTGTTCCTGCTCGGCATCTACACCGGCTACGAGTTCCGCGTGACGCCGGAAGTACCCATCCCCTCGACCGTCTCCGGCTTCGCCGGCCTGGCGCTGCTGTGGCGTCGCCGCGACGACATCGCGCCGGCGCATCTCGGCGGGCTGATGGCGGTGGTCCTCGCCTACCTGCTGGCTGTCCTGTCGGCGAGCGACTATGCCTTCCTCGCCAAGCGCTTCACCGGCCTGGTCCAGCTCGTCTACTCGCTGGTCATTTCTTATGCCTTATTCCTGACGCTGCGCCGCGCCGGGCGCGACCAGCTCGCGGCGCTGTTCCTGACCCTGTGCATCGTCATCCTGGCCGGCTGCCTGCTGGAGCCGCGCACGCCCCTGCGCGAGGTCAGCGACGCGGTGCGCAGCCAGATCTACAGCTTCGGCGTCTATGCCTCCGACCTGCGCGACGAGCTGCTTTACGGGAAGGTCCGGCCGAAGCTGTTCACGTCGGAACCCTCGGCCGTCACCTTCGCCTACACCCTGTTCGCCTTCGCCTGGCTGATCGTGTCGCGCTGGCGCTGGAAGCTGGCCGTGTATCTGGGGCTTCTGGGCGGCGGCCTGGCGGCGATGCCCGGGCCCACCCTGCTGCTGCTGCTGCCGCTGCTCGGCGTCTACTACCTGGGCCCCGCAGGGCCCGACCAGCGGCCCGACGCCACCCGCCTGGACCGCTGGATCAAGGCCGGCGCCCTCGGCTGCGTCGGCGTGGCGGTCTTCGCCCTCCTCGCCGGCTCGGTCTATGGCGAACGCCTGGGACAGGTCAGCAGCGGCCAGGACCCTAGCTTCTTCTACCGCGTCATCGGCCCGGCGCTGACCGCCTTCGACACGATCGGGCGCTATCCCCTGGCTGGCGCCGGCCTGACCGGCGAGGGATTCATTGGTGCCGACATGCTGAACGTGTTCGTGCGATCGCCGCACTTCTCCGCCGCCTGGAAGTTCGACCGCCCCGCCGAGGTCCTGACCAACTACTTCTGGCTGCACTGGATCTATCTCGGCCTGGCGTGGGGCGCGATCACGCTCGCCGCCATGACACTGTGGCTGCGCGCCCTGGCGCCCGGCGACGTCCTGTTCGCCTGGCTTGCCTGGGCGATCCTCGGGCAGGCGTCGGGTGCCTATGTCGGGCCGAAGACCTGGACCGTGCTGTTCCTGGCGCTCGCCCTCGCCTCCCTGCTGCGGCGCGACCCAACCTGGGCCGCCCCCGGCCGGCCGCGCGCGCCCACGCCGCTGCGGGCAGTCCCGGCATGGCAAGGCGCGGCGCCATGAATCCGCCCGATCTGGCGCGGCGCGGCCTGCTGGGCCTCGCCGCCGGCGGCATGGCGAGCTTCGGCGTCGCCACCGCGGCGGCCGCGACGGCCAACAAGGCGGTGCGCAACCGCACGATCTCCAGCGCGGCCTTCGGCACGGTGGGGGACGGCGTTGCAGACGACACGGCGGCGCTGCAGGCCGCCATCGACGAGGCCTTCCAGGCGCACGACCCGGCAATGCTGGTGATCCCGCCCGGCGTCTACAAGGTCACGCGCACCCTGCGTATCGTGCCCAGGGCCGAGGGCGGCAAGCCCGCCAACATCACCCGCCAGTCCGGCATCCTGGCGCATGGCGCGCGGATTCTGTCGCGGATCGGCGACGGCGAACCGGTCCTCCTCCTGCGCTGCGAAGGCACGGTGCGCTTCGTGCTGCTGGAAGGCCTGGACATCCAGGGCGGCGGTAAGGAAGGCCACGGCCTGTCACTCGATTGCGACCGCTTCGGCAAGTACCTCTACAATTTCTGCCTGCGCGACGTGGTCGTCCAGGGCTGCGGCGGCGACGGGTGCCGCATGATCGGCAACATCTTCGAGGCGCAGCTCTTCAACTGCTACTTCCGCGACAACCGCGGCAGCGGCCTTGTGATGGGCCACGGCAAGACCGGCGGCATCCTGTCGTCGATCCACGCCTTCGGCTGCGTGTTCGGGCAGAACGGCCAGCACGGCGCCGAACTGATCAACAACGCCTACGACGTGGGATTCCACGGCTGCTACTTCCTGCTGAACCGCGAATTCGGCCTGCTGGCCGGCAATGGCTGCACCCTGCTGTCGCATTGCGGCTTCGAGAACAATCACGAGGGCGCGCCCGATTTCACGCGCGGCGATGCCGGCATGAAACTGCAGGGTTTCGCCACCCTGGTCGGCTGCACGTCCTATTCGATGCACAAGCAGACCTATCTGCTGCGCGCCTTCGTCGCCGGCCGCCTGTCGATGATGGGCTGCACCGGCAGCGGCGGCGGCAGTGCCAAGGGGGCGGGCCTCGCGAAGCTGTCCGGCACCTCGGGCGCCAACGCCGTACTGGTCGGCTGCAACGGTGCCGTGACCTATGCCGACGGTTTCGAGGGGCTGGAGATCGGTGGCGCCGGCGGCGGCATCCGGTTCGGTTCGGACTGGCGCAGCCGCAACCTGCCGCAGCTCGGCGAATACCGGCTGTGGGTGAGCCGCGACGGCAAGCTGCGCATCAAGAAGGGGAGCCCCGCCGCGGACGACGATGGCTCCCCCATAGGATCGGGCCCATAGGATCGGGCTGAGGGCGGAGGGTCCCTCAGGCCCGCTCGAGCATGGCTTCGAGCGCCAGGGTAGGATGCGCGCGGTACCAGGCATAGGCCCGCTCGAGCCCCTCCTCGAGCCCGACCTTCGCGCGCCAGCCCATCGCCGCGAGGCGCGAGACGTCGGTGACCTTGCGCGGCGTGCCGTCGGGCTTGCTGGCGTCGTAGAGCACGGTGCCGTCGAATCCGACGACCCGGCAGACCTTCTCGACCAGCTCGGCGATGGTCACCTCGCTGCCCGTGCCCAAATTGACGATCTCGGGCGACGAGTAGGCCTTCATCAAATGGACCAGCGCATCGGCGGCATCGTCGACGAACAGGAACTCGCGCCGCGGCCGCCCGGTGCCCCAGACCACCAGCGACTTTTCCCGCTTCACCCTGGCCCGGTGCGCCTTGGCGATCAGCGCCGGCACCACGTGCCCCTGGGTCATGTCGAAATTGTCGCCGGGCCCGTAGAGATTCGTCGGCATGGCCGAGATGAAGTCGCAGCCATATTGCTGGCGGTAGGCCTGGCAGAGCTTGATCCCGGCAATCTTCGCGACCGCGTACCACTCGTTGGTCGGCTCCAGCGGCCCGGTGAGCAGGGCCGATTCCGGGATCGGCTGCGGCGCCAGGCGCGGGTAGATGCAGGTCGACCCCAGGAACATCAGCTTCTCGACTTGATGCCGCCGCGCCGCCTCGACCACGTTCGCCGCGATCATCAGGTTGTCGTAGAGGAATTCCGCCGGCCGCGTGTTGTTGGCATGGATGCCGCCCACGCGGGCTGCGGCGACGAACACCGCGTGCGGCCTGGCCTCGCGCACCCAGCTTTCGGTCTGCTCCGACGAGCGCAGGTCGACATTTTCGCGCGGCGAGGCCAGGAGTTCGCAATCCTCCGATGCAAGCCGCCGCATCAGCGCCGACCCCACGAGCCCACGGTCGCCGGCGACCCAGACCCGCTTCCCGGCCAGCGCGTACATGCCAGCCTCAAGCATTGTAGTGCCTGGCCCGCTGCAGCGCGACGCGGTCGGCCTCGACCATCTCGGCCACGAGCTGCTCGAAGCTGGTCTTGTGCTCCCAGCCGAGCTTGGCCTTGGCCTTGGCCGGGTCGCCGAGCAGCGACTCGACCTCGGCCGGCCGGTAGTAGCGCGGGTCGATCGCCACCAGCTCGTCGCCCGTGTTGGCGCAGTAGCCGCGCTCCTCGACGCCCTTTCCGCGCCAGACGATCGGCCGCTTGATGCAGCGGAAGGCGACCTCGACGAACTCGCGAACGGTATGGCTTTCGCCCGTCGCCAGCACGTAATCGTCAGGCTTGTCCTGCTGCAGGATGCGCCACATGCCCTCGACATAGTCCCGGGCATGCCCCCAGTCGCGCTTGGCGTCGATATTGCCGAGGTAGAGGCAGCGCTGCATCCCTTGGTCGACCGCCGCCACGCCACGCGAGATCTTGCGCGTCACGAAGGTTTCTCCGCGCAGCGGCGACTCGTGATTGAACAGGATGCCGTTCGAGGCGTGCATGCCATAGGCCTCGCGGTAGTTCACCGTGATCCAGTAGGCGAACAGCTTGGCGACGCCGTAGGGGCTCCGCGGATAGAACGGCGTGACCTCGCGCTGCGGCGTCTCGACCACCTTTCCGAACAGCTCGGAGGTCGATGCCTGGTAGAACCGCGTGCGTTCCTGCATGTTGAGAATCCGGATCGCCTCGAGCAGCCGAAGCGTTCCCAGCCCATCCGTGTTCGCCGTGTATTCCGGCGTTTCGAAGCTGACCTGCACATGGCTCTGCGCCGCGAGGTTGTAGATTTCGGTCGGGCGCGTCTCGCCCAGAAGGCGCAGCAGCGTCGTCGAATCCGTCATGTCGCCGTAGTGCATGAAGAAGCGTACGTTCTTCTCGTGGCGGTCGCGGTAGAGATGATCGACGCGCGCGGTGTTGATCGACGACGCTCGGCGCTTGATGCCGTGCACGACATAGCCACGCTCGAGCAGGAACTCCGACAGATAGGCCCCGTCCTGGCCGGTGATGCCGGTGATCAACGCTACCTTGTCAGACATGGTGCAGTGCCTCGCTTGCCGTTGTGGCGTTATCTCGCAGGGGCCGGGCGCCCGCTTTCGACGGATGTACAGGTGCCGGCGGCGCATGGCCGATCGTCGTCGCGATGCATTCCGCCGCCCGCTCCCAGGAGTAGCGGTCGATCACGTGGCGCTGGCCTTCCTCGCCCATGCGCGCCAGCCGGGCGGGATCGGACAAGGCGTCGACGATCGCGTCGGCAATCGCCTGAGGGTCTGCGATGTCGACCAGGAAGCCGTAGCGGCCGTCGCCGCAGATCTCGGGTAGGCCGTTGCGGCGCAGGCCGATCACCGGCGTGCGCGACAGCAGCGCCTCCAGGTAGACCTGCCCCCAGGGATCGTTGAGCATCGGCTGCACCAGCAGCGTCGACTCGCGATACAAGCCCTGCAGGTCGGCCAGCGGCACGTGGCCGAAGAAGCGGATCGACGGATCCCTCGGCACCAGCTTGCGGCTTCGCTCGTCGCCGACGATGTTCAAGGTCAGCCCCGGGACCCGGCGCCGGGCGCGCTCGAAGGCGGCGAGCAGCAGCTCCCCGCCCTTGGCGACGAAGAAATGCTTGGCCACGAATAGCAGGCGCGGCGCGGCGTGGGCCTTTGGCACGACCAAAGGCAGGATCTGTCCCATGCCCGATCCGACGGCGGTCACGCGGCGCGGTTCGATGCCGTAGTGTCCGATCAAGTGGTCGCGAACATAGGCGCCGAAGGTGAACACGTGCGTCAGGCGGCGCAGCGCGGCGCGTTCCAGCTCCTCGAACAGCTTTGCCGCCCGCGCGCCATACCGCGCCGCGTCGGGACGATAGCGCAGGGACAAGGCCCAGGTCTGGTCGCAATAGGCGTAGTGGCGAACGGCGGGGCTCCACGCCTCCGGCGCGATGTCGAGCGTGCCCATGTGCAGCACGTGCTCGATGCGCGCGCGGCGAACCACGTGTTCCAGACGCAGCGCCGCAGCCCGGCGCGCCGCCGCGCTGCGCGCAACCGCCTCGCCCGAATGCGGCACGCCGAGGCCCTGCGCCATGTACCGGGCGGCCTGCATCATGCGGCTTAGGCGCGGCGACCCCGTCGCGACGCCATGCACGTCGATGCCTTGCCGCCGGAGCATTTCCGCGATACGCGCCGGCGCGGCCGACCAGGTGCGCGGGTTGAACGGGTCGCCGTGAATCGAGGTGATCGCAATGCGATCGAAGCGCGGCGTGTGCGTCACGCGGCACTCCTCGGAGCGATGGCGAAGTCAATGATCATCGCGGACGACGATGCGGCAGCCGACGTCCGCTTCTCCAGTGATCAAGGTGTGACTAGTTAGCATACGCAACATCACGCAAGTCCCTGTCATCACAGCATGATCACGAGGCTTCCGGTGCATTGCCGCAATGATCCGCGGATGCGAATTCTTCACCTCTCTCCGACCGATACGCAGGGCGGCGCGGCGCGCGGCGCCTATGGATTGCACCAAGCGCTGCGCGCGACCGGCATCGATTCCCGGATGCTGGTGCTGCGCAAGTACAGCGACGATCCCAGCGTGCACAGCCAGGCGACGTGCGGCGGCCGGATCGGCGCCGGGTTGCGCGATAGGCTGGATCGCGTCCCGCTGCAGCTCTATCGCTGGGAGCGGGAGAACTGGTGGACGGTGGGCTGGCTGCCCTACCGCATCCGCAATGCGGTCGACCGGCTGGCGCCCGACCTGGTCCATCTGCATGGCGTGGGCCGCGGCG
>JAEULC010000235.1 GCA_016792605.1 Rhodospirillales bacterium | reverse complement strand
TGATCGAGCCGGTGCGAGATCGGCTGGCCCACATTGACCGAGACCGGAAGAATGGCGAGGCGCGCCCGAAGGTCGGCAATAATTGCGTCCTTCGATCGCGTGCCGGGCTTCAAGTCGACCTCAATCTCGGACGAGTGGACGCCCTCGGCATGCTCGTCGAGCTCGGCCCGGCCGGTACGCCGACCGACTGCCTTCACCTCCGGCACGTCGAGCAGCAGGCGCTCGGCGATCAGGCCGACGCGATGCGACTCCGCAAGCGAGATACCGGGATTGAACAGCATGTTGATGGTGAACGTGCCTTCGTTGAACGGCGGCAGAAAGGCCCGCGGCAGCATCAAGGCGGCCGTACCGGCGGAGATCACTGCGAACACCGCCATCAGCATCAGTAGGCGCGGGATTCGGAACGCGCCGGCGAGAAGGGCCGCGTTGCCGCGCTTCAGCACGCGCACCAGGGCGCTATCGCCGTGGTCCAGTCGCTTGATCGCAGGCACCAGGTAGTAGGCCATCACCGGCGTCAGGGTCACCGAGACCGCCAGGCTGGCCAGGATCGAGATGATGTAGGCCTGCCCGAGGGGGGTGAAGAGACGGCCTTCGATGCCCGACAAGGCAAACAGCGGCACGAAGACCAGAACGATGATCATCGTCGCGTAGACGATACCCGACCGCACTTCCTGGGACGCGGAAACCACGACATCGAAGACCGGACGGGGCGCGCTGGCGGTCCGGTTCTCGCGCAGGCGGCGGAAGATATTTTCCACGTCGACCACTGCATCGTCCACGAGTTCCCCGATCGCGATGGCGAGGCCGCCCAAGGTCATCGTGTTGATCGACAGGCCGAATAGATGGAAGACGATGGCCGTCGTCAGAACGGATACGGGAATAGCGGCCAATGAGATTGCGGTCGTTCGCCAGTTGAGCAGGAACGCGAACAGCACGATCGCCACGACCACCGCGGCCTCCAGCAGGACGCGTTCGACGTTTCGGATCGAGGCCTCGATGAAGTTCGCCTGGCGGAACAGGATGTGGTCGGCCTTGATGCCGCGCGGCAAGGAAGCGGCCAGTTCCTGGAGAGACTGCTCGATTTCCCGGGTCAGGCGCACGGTGTCGACATTCGGCTGCTTTTCGACCGAGACGACCACGGCGGGATTGCCCATGTAGCCGGCATCGCCCCGCTTCACGCGCGGCGCGTAGTCGGCGTCGGCGACCTGGCGCAGGTAGATCGGGCCATTGTTGACCCGCGCGACGACCAGGTTACGTAGGTCATCGAGACTGGTGGTACGGCCGATGTTGCGGATCAGAAACTCCCGAGCGTACTGGTCCGTGAATCCGCCACCGGCATTGCTTCCGACCTGCGAGAGCGCTGCCTCCAGTTGCTCATAGGTCACGCCCAGGGCCCGCAGGGCAGGAGGATTGGGCGATATCCGGTACTGCCGCACCTCACCCCCCATCGGAATGACCTGCGCAACGCCGGATATGGTCAGCAGGCGGGGTCGGACAATAAAGTCCGCCGCCTCGCGGACCTCCATCGGCGTCGCCGTGTCGCTCGTCACCGCAATCAGCAGGATCTGTCCCATAATTGAGCTTATCGGGCCCATCTGCGGCGTGACGTTCGGGGGAAGCTGATCACGCACTACGGCCAGGCGTTCGGCGATCTGCTGGCGGTTGCGGTAGATGTCGGTGCCCCAGTCGAACTCCACGTAGACGATCGACAACCCGACGCCCGACACCGAACGAACGCGGGTCACGCCCGGTAGCCCGTTCATCTGCGTTTCGATCGGGAAGCTGACGAGTTGCTCAACCTCTGGCGGGGCGTAGCCCTCGGCCTCCGTCATGATGGTGACGGTGGGCTTATTAAGGTCGGGGAATACGTCGACCGGCAGTTTGGTCATTGTATAGAGGCCGTAGAGGACCAGGATCGTGGCCGCGGCAAGGACCATCAGGCGGTTGCGCAGCGCGGTCGTGACGAGAAACTGGAACATCGCTGCCTCAGCGCACCTGGTCGAGCAGCTCGGCGCCTTGGGTCACGATGCGTCTGCCTGGCCCTATGCCTTCGGCCACCAGAATCTGATCGCCGTCCAGAGGTTCGACGCGTACCGACCGCTCCTCGAAGCGCTCGGCGGACACGTGCTCGAAGACGACATCCTGGCCGTTGCGATTGCGGACAACGGTCGACCGAGGCAGGGCGATGCCCGACTGTTCATTGTTGGTCTGCGCCAGCACTGTGACGAACTGGCCGACGCGGATGCCGGTGCCGCCGCTTTCGATGGAGAAGTGAATAGGAATGGCCTGATTGCGGTCGGCCAGACCGGCGCCGCGGAAGGCGAGCTTCAGGGGCCGGTTTCCAAGCCTCATCGTCGCGCCGCCTGTGCCGACCATCGCGTCGTAGCTTTGAGCCTCGACCCAAAGCTTGGCCGGGTCGACAATATGGAAGATAATCGAGTTCAACTGGGCGATCTGGCCGGCCACCGGCACGCCGTCGGCAATGACGCCATCGACGGGCGCAGTCAGGGGCTCGGCATCTCGGCGGATCTTGTCCAACGCGATGCGGCGATCCTTCAGACCCTGTAGTTCGCTGCGTGTGTCCTCGAGCTGAGAGCGCGGCACAACCCCCGTACTGACAAGTTGCTCGAACCGTGCAAGCCGACGTTCGACAATCGAAATCTGTTGGTCGAGCTCGCCTTGACGCTGGCGCATATCCGACACGTCGATGGTCTGCACAGGCGGCGCCACATAGGCCAGGATATCGCCGCGCTTCACCGGCGTGCCAAGCCGCGGAAAGCCGTTGGGCGGCGGGGACAGACGCCCGCCGAGAGCAGTTTGGACGTAGCCGCTGGCGTTCGGGTCGGCGATGATCCGCCCCGGCAATTCGACTGTTCGGCGATGCACTGCCTGAGTGGTCAGGACGGTTCGAATCGCCAGGATACGCTGGGCGTTTTTAGGAACGAAGATCCCGCCCTCGGGCAGGCGCTGCGCCATGTCCCGCGCAGGGGCCACAATAGCGGTCGTGGGCGGCGCGGTGTCGGCGACCGCGGGAGCGATTGCCGCAAGCACGCCAGAGAGGGCAAGGAGGGGCGCCGAAGAGCGGCGGCGGCGCACGAAGGGTAGCAGCGCCGCGCCTGCAAGGAAGCCACCGACGGCTGCGGCGAGCGCGATCTCCGTGTCGCTAACTCGGTTCGCCAGCCTCAGCAACAGGTCGAAGGCCATGCCTCGCACCGAAGGCGACAAAGCCTGTGGCGCAGAGGTGGGGGGATGGCGAGCGTCACTGCCAGCACGTCGGCCTGGTCGCCGGCGGCCACGGTGAATAGCAGGTCGTACTTGCCAGATTGCCTTGCCCAAGGGGCTGGCAGGGCATAGGTGCCGTCTGGCTGTGCTTCGGCTGCAGCGCTTCCTTGCGGTGTTTCTACCTCAATGACGGCGCCGAGGACTGGCTCGTTGGTCGCGAAACGGTCCAGCGAGATCGCCAATCGCCCGTCGCGGTAGACCGCCACGAGCTCGAAATGCTCCGAGGAGGCTTCCGCGCGCGGCGCCATCGGAATCGTGACCGTCGGCGGAGGGGCGCCATGGTCATGGCCTTCATGGCCGATGGCGGGCGTGACGGTCGCCGCCGATACGAGAAGGGTGACTCCCAGCAGGAGTCCGAAACTGCGGTACATTCGAGCAAATCCTCGAGCAAAGGCGCAGAGCGCAGCCACGGCGTGTTACGCCGAGCTGCGCGAAGTATTGCGACGCTATGCCTTGGATCTGGGCGGTTCTGGCAGTGCTTGCGGATGGATGCCCTCGCCGGTTGCGGTGGCCACATGGCGAAGTGCGCGCTCGCCTCCCGGCGGCGCCAGGGCAACAAATGGCAGGTCGAGCGCATAGGCGCCGGCGCACGGAGTGCCACCGACGCAGCAGGAGCGGGCGCAATTCGCCGAAGTCGGGGCCTTCTTCCCGGCCTGCGGCTGCACAGACAGGGCATCCTCAAGACCACCGCGGGGCAGGCGCGCGACCTCATGCGAAGGCATGCTGGTGGCTGCGGCAACGTCGGTGGCCGGCGAAGCGACGGGAACGCCATGCCCTGGATGGGCGTTGCCGCTTCCAGGCAACAGCAAAGCCGCGACGACACAGAGGGTCGCCGCGAGACACGTCACTGCCCATGCACGTGCAATTGCCATTAAAACCAAATTATCACCGGCCGAATGTATCGCCAACCATCCGACGCATATTCTGCCCGAGATGGGCTTCTATCGCGCCCAATCAAGCGCCTGTTCGCGAAAACGTGAAGGGGCAAGCTGTGTGCGCCGTACGCCGAAGCGCGGCAACCAGCCGGAGACCGCCGCAGCGTGGTGACCGTAGGCTGCCCCGAGGTGAACTACGGCCGCATGGCCCGTGCTCCACGCGGCACAGCAGAAACGCCAGCTTGCCATGACAGCCGCTCAGTTGCTCTTGTCGTCGCCCTGGCGATGGTCATGGCCGCCATGGCCCCCGTGCCCGCCATGCATGAACACATGCATCAGCGGGCAGGCGAGCAACAGCACATAGGGCAGGATGCCGAGCATGTGGGCCTGATGCTCGCTCCAAAGCAGGTAGCCAGCGGCACCGACGAACACCGCCGCGGCGATCGCCACGCGGTGATTCCAAAGAGTCTGCCCCATTGCCGCCTCCTACATTTGTATCATATGACCCATGCCGCCCATCGGTCCCATCGGCCCCATCATCAACTCGTTGGCTATCTTCTTCTGGTCGTCGTTCAACGCGGCATAGAGCGGCTGCGCCGCAGCGCGGATCGTTCGCAGGCTTTCAAGATGCGAGGCCATCATTTTTTCATGCGCCTCCATCGTCGCCGGCCAGTCGGCCTTTGCGTCCTTGGGCTGCATCATCGGCATCGACCCCATCTTGTGCATGGCAGACTTGCGCACGGCGTCAGCGAAGGTGCTCCAGACGGGAGCCTGAGCCTCGGTAATGCCAATCTCGGCACGCAGGAACGCAAGCCGCCCCTCGATGTGCTTGCCTGGGCCCATCTGCATCATGCCTGGCGCGCCACCATGCATCATGCCGCCCATCATCCCTTGTCCTCCCATCATGCCTGCTTTGGGAGCAGGCTTGCCCGCAGCGCCCGGTTGCCCATCGTGTTGACCGTGAGGGCCGGGGCTCTGCTGCGCGTAAACCGGCGCTGCCGCTAAGGCAAGACCGAGAACGACCGCAAGTGCTGTGATTTGCTTCATGTTTCGCTCTCACCATTGGACTAAAAAACTAGTATTTGCCAACTACAACCATAGCGCCTTGATCCAAGTCAGCTTCCCCTGGATGGAAGCTCGGTGCCTTGCCCGTACGGTCGGATGGTCAGGCGGCTAGATCGGCCTGGCGCAGGCGCAGCGCGTTGGCGATCACCGAAACCGAACTGAGCGCCATCGCCAGCGCGGCAATGGCCGGGCTGAGCAGAAGCCCGAAGACCGGATAGAACACACCGGCGGCGACCGGTACGCCCAGGGCGTTGTAGACGAAGGCGAAGAACAGGTTTTGGCGGATGTTGCGCATGGTCGCGCGGCTCAGCAGCCGCGCCCGCGCGATGCCCGCCAGGTCCCCTTTCACCAGAGTCACTCCGGCGCTTTCGATGGCAATATCCGTGCCTGTGCCCATGGCAACGCCGACATCGGCGGCGGCCAGCGCGGGGGCGTCGTTGACCCCATCGCCGGCCATCGCGACGACCCGCCCTTGCGTCTTGAGCCGGGTGACGACGGCGTGCTTGTCCGCCGGCAGGACCTCGGCCTCGACCTCGTCAATACCCAACTGGCGCGCCACGGCCTCGGCGGTGCGGCGGTTGTCGCCGGTCAGCATCA
>JAEULC010000172.1 GCA_016792605.1 Rhodospirillales bacterium | reverse complement strand
ACTTGTCGACGATGCCGTGATTCTCGCGCACCGCGGTCGAGCACAGCGTGAAGTAGCGGTTGAGCAGGTTCACCATTGCGGCCGGCGTCAACTGCTCGCCGATGCCGCTGAATCCCCGGATGTCGGAGAAAAACACGGTGGCGCTGCGCCGCTCGGCCGCGTTCGGGTTGTCGCCCGCCTGCTCGACGAGCTGCGCCACCACGCGCGGGTCGACGAAGCGGCCGAACGTGTCCTTGATCTTTTCCTTGGCGCGCAGCTCCTCGATCATGCGGTTGAAGGCGCGCGTCAGCTGGCCGATCTCGTCGTCGACCTCGACCGGCAGGTCGGCGGCCAGGTCGCCGCGCTCGATGGCCTGCGTGCCCTGGATCAGCCGGCGCAGGGCCGCGATGATGTGCCTAGTGATGATGATCGAGAACACCAGCCCGACCGCGGCGGCGGCGGCGAACAACCCGATCGCGACGCGCAGGTTCAGCCACTGGTGGTCGAGCGCCTCGTCCATCGAGCGCTGGCTGAAGCTGACCAGCTCCTGGCGCACGGCCGCGAGCTCGGGCCCAAACACGTCCTCGTAGGGCTTGAGCTTCTCCAGCATCGCGACGCCTTCGTCCCAGCGCCCCGCCTGGTACTCGGCCAGCACCTGGCGGCCGAGCGCGACGAAGGGACCGACATGCCGCCGCAGGTTCTGCGTCGCGCCGACGATGCGCGCCAGCAGCAGCCGGTCGTCGACATTGTTGCGCTTGTCGGCCGAGGCTTCTTCCAGCAGTTTCTGGGCGGCTGCCAGGTCGACCAGGATCTTGTCGCCGACCTCGTTGACGTGGCCGGCGTAGAGCTTCATCTCGTCCGGCGTCGGCCGGCGCAGGTCGGCGAGGCGCCGCAGCTCGACCTCGAACTCGTAGGTGCCGACGTCGAACTCGGCGATCGCCTGGGTGATCGGCGCGTTGTAGTCGACCTGGGTGCCGAGCTCGTCCTTGACCTTCTCCTGCAGCACCACCGAGACCCCGACGGTGACGCCGAACAGCAGCAGCAGGACATAGGCGATCGCGAGAATTTTGAAGCGGATCTTCATCGCCGGCGCGCCTGCTCCCCGAGCGCCGCGCGGTCGGCGGATGCGGCCTTGCCATCCTGGCGGCCGGTCCGTCATGGTGCGGCTCCAAGGGGTGATTATCATGAAAGACGACACTTCGATACCGCGGAGCATTCCGCGCGCGGCGCTGGTGACCGGCGCGGCGAAGCGGATCGGCCGCGCGATCGCCGAGGATCTGGCGGCGGCGGGATTCGCGGTCGCGGTCCACTACAACAGCGCCGGCGCGGACGCCGAGGCCGTGGTGCGCGGCATCGTCGCGCGCGGCGGCAAGGCGGTGGCGCTCGGCGCCGACCTCGGGCGCGAGGACCAGGTCGAGGCGCTGCTGCCGATGGCGGCCGCGGCGCTTGGGCCGGTCGGCGTCGTGGTGAACAACGCATCCGCCTTCGAGCGCGACGATGCGCTGACCGCGACGCGCGCGTCCTGGGACCAGCATATCGAGCCGAACCTGCGCGCGCCCTTCGTGCTGCTGCAGGAATTCGCGCGCAGGCTTCCCGCGGACGCTGAAGGTGCGGCGATCAACCTGCTCGACCAGCGGGTCTGGAACCTGACGCCCTACTTCACCTCCTACACGGTCAGCAAGATGGGGCTGTGGACCCTGACCCGCACCCTGGCCCTGGCGCTGGCGCCGCGCGTCAGGGTCAACGCGATCGGCCCCGGCCCGACCCTGCCGAGCCCGCGCCAGAGCCTGGCGCAGTTCCAGGACCAGTGCGCCAGGACGCCGCTCCGGCGCGGCACCACCCCCGCAGAGATCTGCCGGGCGCTGCGCTTCATCCTGGAGAGCCCGGCGATGACCGGCCAGATGATCGCGCTGGACGGCGGCCAGCATCTCGGATGGATGCAGGAAGGCGCTGCTGGGCAACCTATAGACGAGTGAAGTAAGGATTAGTACGGAATGCTGTAACCCTTTGGTAATGGGATGAAACTCTTGGCGCAGCCTAGTTACGCACAGCCCGGATCGCACCCGCTCCGGCAAATGCGCCACACCGTCTTTCGGCCGCCGGATGCCGTTCCTTTGGTCTTGACTTTATGTTTTTTAGGAAAATCAATAGCTTGACCCTTTGCACAAAAATTGTGCAGAGAGTAGAACATGGCGCTTTCCAGGGGTGTGACCCAACTGCCCCATCGCTTGCCAACAGACTTATCCACCGATTTCGTGGATATCAGGAATGTGACGGCGCGGCCTGCCCGCCGCCGAATCAACCCCTGATTATCCAGATCGGCCGGATAGACCCTGCCCCGGTTTGGTGTTTCGGTTGACCCGCACGCGGCGACCCGGTCGGCCGGCGGCCAGGCGGGGCCGAGGTTGACCCGGGCGGCCCGCATCGCCATCCATTGGCCATGGACTCCATCCCGCCCGATCCGAAGGAGACGCTGCCGCAGACCGCGCCGGATGCCCCGGATGCGCCTCAGGACGCGCCCCCCGACGCGCCGCCCGACGCGCCCCTGGGCGTGCCCCTGCCGGCCTCGGCGGTGCAGGCCAGGGCCGCCAAGCGCAAGCCCGTGGTGGCCGACCTGGCGCGGGGCATGGCGGTGATCGAGGCGCAGCTCAAGCTGCTGCCGGGGTCGCCGGGCGTCTACCGCATGCTCGATGCCAATGGCGAGGCGGTCTATGTCGGCAAGGCGCGCAACCTGAAGAAGCGCGTCGCCAACTACGCCACCCCAGCCAAGCTCGCCTACCGCCTGACGCGGATGGTGGCCGAGACCGAGGCGATGGAATTCGTCACGACCCACACCGAGGTCGAGGCGCTGCTGCTCGAGAGCAATCTGATCAAGCGGCTGAAGCCGCGCTACAACATCCGCCTGCTCGACGACAAGTCGTTCCCCTACATCCTGGTCGCCGGCGACCATCCCTTCCCGCGCGCGGTCAAGCACCGCGGCGCACGCACCATCCCCGGCGACTACTACGGCCCCTTCGCCTCGGCCCAGGCGGTCGCGCGCACGCTGGTTGCCCTGCAGCGCGCCTTCCTGCTGCGCAACTGCTCGGACAGCGTCTTCGCCGCGCGCACGCGGCCCTGCCTGCAGTTCCAGATCAAGCGCTGCGCCGCGCCCTGCGTCGCGCGCATCGACGAGCAGGCGTACGGCGCGCTGGTCGACGAGGCCAGGGCCTTCCTGGGCGGCAAGTCGCGCGAGATCCAGGATCGGCTCGCGGCCGAGATGCAGGCGGCCAGCGCGGCCCTGGATTTCGAGCAGGCGGCGCGCCTGCGCGACCGCATCCGGGCGCTCGCCCATGTGCAGGGAAAGCAGGACATCAATATCGAGGGCGTCGACGACGCCGACGTGATCGCGGCGCACCAGGACGGCGGCCAGACCTGCATCCAGGTGTTCTTCTTCCGCGGCGGCGGCAACTACGGCAACCGCGCCTATTTCCCCAACCACGACCGCAACCAGGAGGTCGCCGAGGTGCTGGCGGCCTTCGTCGGCCAGTTCTACGACAACAAGGCGCCGCCGCGCCTGGTGCTGCTGAGCCACGCGATTCCCGAGCAGGCCTTGGTCGAGGAGGCGCTCGCCGTGCGCGCCGGCCACGCGGTCGAACTCGCCGTGCCGCAGCGCGGGGCCAAGCACAACCTGATGGAGCACGCGCTCACCAACGCGCGCGAGGCGCTGGGCCGGCGCCTGGCCGAGGGCTCGAGCCAGCGCAAGCTGCTGGACGGCGTCGCCGCGGCCTTCGGCCTCGAAACGACACCGACCAGGGTCGAGGTCTACGACAACAGCCACATCCAGGGCCGCGACGCCTATGGCTGCATGATCGTCGCCGGGCCCGACGGGTTCATCAAGGGCGCCTACCGCAAATTCCTGATCCGCGACAAGGAGACCCAGCCGGGCGACGACTACGCGATGATGCGCGAGGTGCTGACGCGCCGCTTCGCCCGCGCGCTGAAGGAGGATCCCGACCGCACCGGCGAGGCCTGGCCCGGCCTGGTGCTCATCGACGGCGGGCAGGGGCAGCTCGCGGTCGCGCAGGAGGTCCTCGCCGAGCTGGGGATCGACGATGTCGCGCTGGTCTCGATCGCCAAGGGGCCGGACCGCAACGCCGGGCGCGAGCAGTTCTTCCTGCCCGGCCGCGCGCCGTTCCAGATGGAGCCGCGCGACCCGGTGCTCTACTTCCTGCAGCGCCTGCGCGACGAGGCGCACCGCTTCGCCATCGGCACCCACCGGGCCAAGCGCGCCCGCAACATTTCCGGGTCCACCCTCGACGACGTGCCGGGCATCGGCGCCAAGCGCAAGCGCGCGCTGCTGGAGCATTTCGGCTCGTCCAAGGCGGTCGCCCAGGCCGGGCTGGCGGACCTGGAATCGGTCCGAGGGATCAACCAGGCGGTGGCCAAAAAAATCTATGACCATTTCCATGCCGGCGGGTAAAATGCCGCCGACCGAGCGCCACCGGCCAGGACGGGCCCGGCGCCGTTGCCCCAAGGCAAAGATAACATGCTGACAACGCTGCCGAATTTGCTGACCTTGTCGCGCGTCGGCGTCATCCCCGTGATTGTCGCGCTCTTCTACGTGCCGGGCGACTGGGCGCAGTACACGGCCTGCATCCTGTTCTCCGCCGCCGGGTTCACCGACGTGCTGGACGGCCACCTGGCGCGAACCCGCGCCCAGGTCTCGGCCTTCGGCCGCATCCTCGACCCGATCGCCGACAAGCTGCTGGTCACCTCGGTGATCGGCATGCTGCTGGCGTTCGGCCGCATCGACGGCCTCGCGGTGCTGGCCGCTCTCGTGATCCTGTGCCGCGAGCTCCTGGTCTCGGGCCTGCGCGAGGTGCTGGCCGACATCCGGCTCAAGGTGCCGGTCAGCAAGCTGGCGAAGTGGAAGACGGCGATCCAGATGGTGGCGCTGGGCTTCCTGATCGTCGGCGACGCCGGCTGGGCGCTCGTCCCGGTGAAGACGATCGGCGAGGTGCTGCTGTGGATCGCCGCCTTCCTGACGCTGATCACCGGCTGGGCCTATTTCCGCGCGGCGTTCGGCGCCGTGCTCTCCGGCCGCACCCGGCGGCCGCGCGCGGGCGCCAAGGTCGCCAAGGAAGCCACGACCGCGAGCTGAAGCCGGCTGCGGTCATCAGGCGCTTGACGCGGGCTGCCTTCTGGCGAAGCTAGCCCCTGCACAAAAGCGACGCGGCGCAGAAATCACGAGGCAGCATTGAAGATTTTCGGCCTGGCCGGATGGAGCGGCAGCGGCAAGACCACGCTGATGGTGGGGCTGTTGCCGCTGTTGGTGCGGCACGGGCTCCGCGTGTCGACCATGAAGCACGCCCACCACGAGTTCGACGTCGACCGGCCGGGCAAGGATTCCTACCGGCATCGCGAGGCCGGGGCGACCGAGGTGATGATCTCCTCCGCCAAGCGCTTCGCCCTGATGCACGAGCTGCGCGACACGCCCGAGCCCAGCGTCGAGGAGCTGGTGAAGCAGATGGCGCCGGTCGACCTGCTGATGATCGAGGGCTTCAAGCAGCACGCGCACGACAAGCTGGAGATCTACCGGCCGTCGGTCGGCAAGCCGATGCTCTGCCTCGAGGACCGGCGCGTGGTCGCGATCGCGACCGACGAGCCGGTCGCGAGTCTGGCTCTGTTGGATCGGCCCGTGCCGCGGCTCGACCTCAACGACGTCGAGGGCATCGCGCAGTTCGTCCTCCGGCATTGCGGCTTTGCCCCGCAGAAGCGCCATGGCGCAGCTTAGCGACGACTGCTTCGCCTTCGGCGGCCCGCTGATGACGCTGCAGCAGGCCGCCGAGCTGATGGCCGCGCGGCTGCAGCCGGTCGTCGAGACGGAGACGGTCGGGCTGATGGCCGCCTTCGGGCGCATCCTGGCCGAGGACCTGGTGGCGCTGGCGAACGTGCCGCCGCACGACAATTCTGCGGTCGACGGCTATGCGGTCCATTTCGACGACCTGAAGGCTGATGCCGAGACGCGCCTGCCGCTGGTCGACGGCCGGGCCGCGGCCGGGCACGCCTTCGACGGCGCGGTGCCGCGCGGCCGGGCGCTGCGCATCTTCACCGGCGCGGTCATGCCGCAAGGTCCCGACACGGTGCTGATGCAGGAGGACTGCGCGGTCGAGGACGGCCAGGTGGTGATCCGCCCGGGCATCGCGCGCGGCGCCAATCGCCGCAAGGCGGGCGAGGACGTGAAGCAAGGAGCCGTCGTGCTGGCGCGCGGCACGCGGCTTAGGGCGCAGGACGTCGGCATGGCGGCGACGATCGGCCGCGCCTCGGTCGCCGTCTACCGCCCCTTGCGCGTCGCGCTGTTCTCGACCGGCGACGAGCTGCGCGAACCCGGATCGACATTGCCCAGGGGCGCAATCTTCGATTCCAACCGCTACACGCTGGCGGCGCTGCTCGTAGGCCTCGGCTGCCGGGTCGACGACCTCGGCATCCTGGCCGACAAGGCCGACGCGGTGACGGCGGCCCTGGACAAGGCGGCGCGCGATCACGACCTGATCGTCACGTCCGGCGGCGTGTCGGTGGGCGAGGAGGATCACGTGAAGGCGGCGGTGGAAAGCCTGGGCTCGCTGCATGTCTGGCGCCTGGCGATCAAGCCGGGACGGCCGGCGGCGCTGGGCCAGGTCGGGCGCACGCCGTTCCTGGGCCTGCCCGGCAACCCCGTCGCGGTGATGGTCACCTTCTACGGCCTGGCGCGGCGCCTGATCCAGACGCTCTCCGGCGCGGTGCCGGACCAGCCCCGGCGCTTCCCGGTGCGATCGGGCTTCGCGCACCGGAAGAAGGCCGAGCGGCGCGAGTTCCTGCGCGCGCGGCTGGAGCGCGCCGCCGACGGCACGCTGGTGGCGCAGCGCTTCGCGCGCGACGGCGCCGGCATCCTGTCGTCGATGGTGGAATCCGAAGGCTTGGTGGAACTGCCCGAAGACTTGACCCGGCTCGAGCCCGGCAGCATCGTCGACTACCTGCCGTTCAGCGAGGTCCAGCGGTGAAGGTTCTGTATTTCGCCTGGCTGCGCACGCGCATCGGCCACGCCGAGGACACGATCGAGCTGCCGAAGGGCGTCGAGGACGTGCGCGGGCTGATCGACCTCTTGCGCGCGCAGGGTCCCGGCTACGCCCTGGCGCTGACCGACCTCGCCACGGTGAAGGTGGCTGTGAATCACGAGTATGTCGGCCTCGACCACAAGCTGAAGCCCAGCGACGAGGTCGCCTTCTTCCCGCCGGTGACAGGCGGCTGACGCCATGATCCGCGTGCAGCGCGAGGACTTCGATCCCGGCGCGGAAGTGGCCGCGCTGACCCGGGGCCGGCACGACGTCGGCGGCGTGGTCACCTTCGTCGGCCTGGTGCGCGACTTGGCCGAGGGCAAGGCGCTCGGCGCGATGACGCTCGAGCACTATCCCGGCATGACCGAGAAGCAACTCCGGGCGATCGACGACGAGGCCAACCGGCGCTGGCCGCTCGCCGCCTCGCTGGTGATCCACCGCTACGGGCGGCTGGAGCCGGGCGACCGCATCGTGCTGGTCGCGACCGCCAGCCCGCACCGCGACGCGGCTTTCGATGCCTGCCGCTTCCTGATCGACTGGCTGAAGACCCAGGCGCCGTTCTGGAAGCTGGAGGAGGGCGAGGCCGGCGCCAAGTGGGTCGAGGCCAAGGCCAGCGACGACGCGGCCGCCCTGCGCTGGCAGGCAAAGCCCGCGAAGAAGCCCGACGCCGCCGAATGACCTTCCAGACGTGACCGACACGACGCTGCCCGAACGCCAGCAGGCGCGCCTCCTGGCCGCGTTCCTCACGGCCGAGTCGAGCGGGCTGAAGCTGGCGACCGCGGGCCGCGTGGCGGCGCTGGGCGTCATCGCGGTGTGGGCGGCGTTGATCGGCGACTTCCCGGCCGACTTCTTCTACTATGCCGTGATCGGCGGCTTCGCCGTGGTCGGGCTGCTGCAGCTCTGGGTCAACCGGCTGGGGCCGCGCTGGCGCTTCCTGCTCTACCTGACCGTGCTCGCCGACGCGGCGCTGATGACGGCCGTGCTGGCGCTGCCCAACCCGATGGAGACGCACTGGCTGCCGCCGGGCTTCCAGTTCCATTTCCCGCGCTTCGCCTACTGCTTCCTGCTGCCGGTGTTCATGGTGTTGAGCTTTTCGCCCGGCCTGGTCCTGTGGTCGGGCGTGGCGACGAGCGCGGGCTGGGCCGCGGGGCTTGCCTGGACCATCGCCACGCCGGGGACGCTGACCGCGAGCGACTACCGCGCGCCGATGCCGCCAACGGCCGACGAGGCGCTCGCCTTCTTCTCCAATCCCCGGTTCGTCGACGTGCAGGCGCGCGTGGAGGAAATGCTGATCCTGCTGATCGTCAGCGGGCTCCTGGCCTTCGCGGTCCACCGGATGCGGCGCCTGGTGCGCAAGCAGGCGATGACCGAGCGTGCGCGCGCCAACCTGGCGCGCTACTTCTCGCCCAAGATCGTCGACGAGCTCTCGGCCGTCGACAGCCCCTTCGCCGAGGTGCGCACCCAGACCGTGTCGGTGCTGTTCGCCGACATCGTCGGCTTCACCCGGCAGTGCGAGGTGCTGCCCCCGGCCGGCGCCATCGCGCTGCTGCGCGAGTTCCACCTGCGCATGGAGCAGACCGTCTACGAGTTCGGCGGCACGCTGGACAAGTACCTGGGCGACGGCGTCATGGCGACCTTCGGCAC
>JAEULC010000146.1 GCA_016792605.1 Rhodospirillales bacterium | reverse complement strand
AAGGGGGCGCTTCCTATGTTGCGCCCGCCGCGAAGCGCCTGTCGGGGGGTGGTTTCGCGGTGCGGCCTTTGGCGCAGAGAGGATCTGCCGATGTCCGCCGATCCGCCTTCCTCCTCCCTCAAGGATCTTGAGGCTCGCCTGTCCGAGGCCCGCCAGCGCGCGGGATTGGATGGGGATGGAAAGGAGGCGAAGCCGTCCGACGCGCCGCCGAGCTCCGGAATGGGCATCGCGATGCGGGTCGGGATCGAGCTGACGGTCGGCGTGGCCTTCGGCGGGGCCTTGGGGTGGTATCTGGACTCGTGGTTCGGCACCGCTCCGTTTCTGCTGCTGCTGTTCTTCCTTCTGGGAACGGCGGCCGGGCTGTTGAACGTGATGCGGCTGGGGCGGCAGATCAACGCGCCGGACCGCGATAAGTAGGAACCGGTCGGCTCTCGCACGACGACCGGCCTGGGGCAAAGAGGTCGGGTTTCGTGGCCGATACGCACAATCCGCTGGAGCAGTTCAAGATCATCCGCCACCTAAACATGGACGTGGCCGGGATCGACTTCTCCTTCACCAATTCCTCGATGTGGATGGTCATCGGCATCGCGCTGGTGACCCTGCTGATGACCCAGGGCATGAAGCAGCGCGCAATGGTGCCGGGCCGGCTGCAGTCGATGGCCGAGCTGCTCTACGAGTTCGTCGCCGGGGTGCTGCAGGAGAACGCGGGCAAGAAGGGGATGCAGTACTTCCCCTTCGTGTTCACGCTGTTCATGTTCATCCTGATCGCGAACCTGCTCGGCATGCTGCCGATCGCGTTCACCACCACCAGCCACATCGTCGTCACCTTCGCCCTGGCGATGCTGGTCTTCGTCATCGTCAACGTAATCGGCTTCATGCGCCACGGGCTGCACTTCTTCAGCCTGATCGTGCCGGGCGGCGTGCCCTGGTACATGCTGATCCTGCTGGTGCCGATCGAGCTGCTCTCCTACCTGACGCGCCCGATCAGCCTGTCGGTCCGACTGTTCGCCAACATGCTGGCGGGCCACACGATGCTGAAGGTCTTCGCCGGCTTCGTGATCGGCCTCGGCCTGATCGGCGGCTGGCTGCCCTTGGCCTTCATCGTGGTCTTCACCGGCCTCGAGGTCATGATCGCCTGCCTGCAGGCCTATGTGTTCGCGGTGCTGACCTGCATCTACCTCAACGATGCGCTGAACCTGCATCACTAGGCTGCACCACTGAGTTTCTCACCCTACCGCATCAACCTAGAGAAAGAGGAAGTTCACCATGGATCCAGTAGCCGCCAAGTTCATCGGCGCCGGTCTCACCGCCATCGCGCTGTGCGGCGCGGGCATCGGTATCGGCAACATCTTCGGCAACTTCGTCGCCGGCGCGCTGCGCAACCCGGGCGCCGCTCAGAAGGTGTTCCCGAACGCCATGCTCGGCTTCGCGCTGACGGAGTCGATCGCGCTGTTCGGCCTCGTCATCGCCATGCTGCTGCTGTTCGTGGTCTGATTTAAGACCATCGTTCCTTAAGGCCTAGACAGCAGCGAGGAGCCGGCGTCATGCCGCAGCTTCATATCCCCGATTTCATGCCCCAGCTCATCTGGCTGGCGATCACCTTCGGCATCCTCTACTGGATGATGTCGCGGGTTGCCCTGCCGCAGGTGGCGCGCGTTCTCGCCGCCCGCGAGCAGAAGATCTCGGGAGACCTCGCGGCTGCCGAGCAGCTCCGCGCCGAGGCGGCGAAGACGCTCGCCGCCTACGAGCAGGCGATGGCCGAGGCGCGCGCCAAGGCCACCGCCGCGATCGCCGAGGCTTCGAACGCGGCCGCGGCGACGGCGGCCAAGCGCCAGGCCGAGTTCGCGGCGGTCTTGAAGGAGCGCGGCGACGCGGCCGAGCAGCAGATCGCCCAGGCCCGCCAGGCGGCGCTGGCCCAGGTGGGCCAGGTCGCGGGCGAGGTGACGGGCGCGGTGGTCGGCCGGCTGATGGGCCGCGAGCCGGATGCCGGCCAGGTCGACCAGGCCGTCAAGGCCGCGATGGCGCGCGGCTAGGGGGAAGCGGCATGTTCAGCAATCCCACCTTCTGGGTCGGCGTCGGCTTCGTCCTCTTCGTCGTCCTGGCCTGGAAGCCGCTCTCCAAGGCGATCCTCGGCACGCTCGACGAGCGCGCCGCCAAGATCAAGGCGCAGATCGAGGAGGCCGAGCGCCTGCGCGCCGAGGCCCAGACGATCTTGGCCGAGTACAAGGCCAAGCACGCCCGGGCGCTGCAGGAAGCCCAGGCGATCGTCGCCGCCGCCCAGGACGAGGCCAAGCGCATCGCCGCCGAGGCGTCGGTTTCGCTCGACGCGGCGCTGAAGCGTCGCGAGCAGCAGGCGCTGGACAAGATCGCCCAGGCCGAGGCCGCGGCGCTCCGCGACGTGCGCAACCAGGCGGTCGACATCGCCATGGCGGCCGCCCGCCAGATCGTCGCCGGCCAGGTGCAGGGTCCGCGCGGCGCGGATCTGATCGAAGCCGCGATCAAGGAACTGCCGGCCAAGCTGCACTGATCCGAGGGCCGGACTACGCCGGAGGGCTCGTCATGCGTGGCCGTACCATCGTCTCCGCCCTGCTCGTCGCCACCCTTGCGCTCGGCGCGCCAATGGTCGCCGCCGCGCCCGCGCTCGCCGCCAGCTCGGTGCAGGACAAGGCGCTGAAGGACGGCTGCAAGCAGCGCTACGCGACGAACAAGAAGAAGTACAATGCCTGCGTCGCCGGCAACGAGAAGAGCAACGACGCCCAGATCGACGGCTGCTACGCCCGCTACAAGCACCAGCGCGACAAGCTGAAGCAGTGCCTGGGGCGGTAGCGCCCCGCTCGCCTACCCCAGCTCCTTGTACATCACCAGCGTGTCTTCCAGCTTGCCGGTCGTCCCCAGCGCGTAGCGCGGGATCACGCCGGCGGCCTGGAAGCCCAGGCCGCGGTAGAGCGCCTCGGCGGGCGAGCCGTTGACCGTGTCCATGGTCAGGAGCGTACGGCCCTGGCGGCGGGCCTCGGCCTCCAGCGCCTGCATCAGCTTGCTGGCGATGCCCTGGCGCCGCGCGCGGCGGTGGACCAAGAGCTTCGCCACCTCGCAGCGATGCGGCTGGTTCGGCTTGCGGACGATCTCGAGCTGCACCGTGCCGACCGGGCCGGACGCGTCCTCGGCCACGAACAGCACCCGGTCGCCCGACGCGACGGCCGGCACCACGCCCTGCCAGAAGCTGCGGGCCATGCCCCGGTCCATCGGCGCCAGGAAGTTGACCGAGCCGCCGCCGTCGACCACGTCGCACAGGATCTCGACCAGCGCGTCCATGCGGGCCGTCGTCTCGTCGGCGGTAAGGGCCTTGATCGCGATGGTCATCGGATCGCCAGCTATGGCGTCTTGGCCGGCGGCAGGCCCGGCAAGGTGGGCAGCGCGCGTTGCGGTTGCCCCCCTGGAGCGCCAGGGGCGCCGCCGGGGGCCTGGCCCGGCGCGCGCGGCTGCACCTGCTCGCCGCGGCGCCGGCGGTTGAACTCGAGCTGCTCCTCGGTGAGCTGCAGGCCCACGAGGATCGCGTAGTAGCGCCCTTCCTCGTCCTTCTTGATCGGGATCGTCACCTGCTCCAGCTCTTCCTCGATCACCACGTTGTCGCGGCCCTGGGGCAGGTTGAAGGCGACGGGAAAGACCTCCTTGGTGACGATGTCGCCGGTCACGCGGTGGCGGATGGCGACGAAATAGGCGAACTCGATGCGCGATCCCTGCTCCGCCCGGCCGCGCTCGACCGCGAACTCCAGCCGCACCGAAACCCGCACCTTGCGATCCTTCATGCCGCAGATCGCCTGGCCGAAATTGCGCACCACGATGTCGTAGCGCACGTCGTCCAGCGTCCGGCCAGGGCCGTTCTTGAACTGGGTCAGCCGCGTCAGCTCGGGCACCAAGCCGAAATCGGGGCAGTCCTCGGGATCGGCCAGGGCGGGGCCGACGCCGGCGAAGCCGGCCAGCAGCGCCAGCGCGGCGAGGGCCGGGCGCAGGCGCGTCAAAGCTTGTTGTGCGAGCCGTCGCACATCGGCGCGGCGCCGGTCGCCTTGCATCCGCAGAACCATACGGTCGTGGCCTCCGTGGCCGTGTACTTCACGGGCTGGAACGCCGAGCCCTTGTGCGAGCCGTCGCAGAACGGCTGCTTCTTGCTGAGGCCGCAGGCGCACCACCAGTAGGTCTTGCCGGCCTCGACCGGCGTCCCGAACGGCGATTTCTGCGCGACCGCGCCCCGC
>JAEULC010000102.1 GCA_016792605.1 Rhodospirillales bacterium | reverse complement strand
TGCCCCTTGCTCGACAGCCCGACGCCCAGTCGATAGTGTACGCGCCATCCAAAACGTCCCCACACAATGAGGAGAGCCCAGGCGATGGACGGTTCGCGCACGCCGGTTTACGAGAAATTGGAGATGCTGATCGATGGCCAGTGGTGCCAGGGCAGCGAGGGCAAGACGGAAGACGTCCTGAACCCCGCGACCGAGCAGGTGCTGGGCAAGCTGCCGCACGCCTCGAAGAAGGACCTCGACCGTTCGCTCGCCGCCGCGCAGAAGGGCTTCGAGACCTGGAAGAAGACCACCGCCTATGAGCGGTCGAAGGTCATGCGCAAGGCGGTCGACCTGATCCGCCAGCGCGCGGACGCCATCGCCACGACGCTGACGCTCGAGGAAGGCAAGCCGCTGGGCGAGGCCAAGCTCGAGGTCGGCGTGACCGCCGACATCATCGAGTGGTATGCCGAGGAGGGCAAGCGCGCCTATGGCCGCGTGATCCCGCCGCGCCTGCCCAACGTGCGCCAGACGGTGCTGCGCGAGCCGGTCGGCCCGGTCGCCGCCTTCACCCCCTGGAACTTCCCGGGCGTCACGCCGGGCCGCAAGGTCGGCGGCGCGCTCGGCGCCGGCTGCTCCTTGATCATGAAGGCCTCGGAAGAGACGCCGGGCGTCGCCATCGCCATCGGCCGCGCCTTCCAGGACGCCGGCCTGCCGCCGGGCGTGCTGAACATCGTGTTCGGCGTTCCGGCCGAGGTGTCGACGCACCTGATCGCCTCGCCGATCATCAAGAAGATCTCGTTCACCGGCTCGATCCCGGTGGGCAAGCATCTCGCCAAGCTCGCCGCCGAGGGCATGAAGAAGGCGACGATGGAGCTGGGCGGCCACTCGCCGGTGATCGTGTTCGACGATGCCGATCCGGTGAAGGCCGCCGAGGTCGCGGCCGCCGGCAAGTACCGCAACGCCGGCCAAGTCTGCATCTCGCCGACGCGCTTCTTCGTCCACGAGAAGGTGTACGACAAGTTCGCCGAGCGCTTCATCAGCTACGCCAAGGGGCTGAAGCTGGGCAACGGCCTGGAAGCCGGCACGACCATGGGCCCGCTGGCGAACGTCCGCCGCGTCGGCGCGATGGAAGCGCTGGTGGCCGATGCCAGCCAGCACGGCGCCAAGGTGGAAGCCGGCGGCAAGCGCAGCGGCAACCAGGGCTATTTCTTCGAGCCCACGGTCATGACCGGCGTCTCCGAGAAGGCGAAGATCATGTACCAGGAGCCGTTCGGCCCGGTGGCGCCGATCGTGCCCTTCAAGTCGTTCGACGAGGTCATCGGCCGCGCCAACGGCCTGGAGTTCGGCCTCGCCGCCTACGCCTTCACCGGCTCGACCAAGACGGCCGCGGCCGTGGCGGACGCGCTGGACAGCGGCATGGTCGGCGTGAACCACCTCGGCATCTCGATGCCCGAGACGCCGTTCGGCGGCGTCAAGGAGTCGGGCTACGGCCACGAGGGTGGCATCGAGGGTCTCGACGCCTACCTGATCTCCAAGTTCGTGACCACGATGGGCGTCTAAGCGCCCGATAAGTCTCGGCTATTCAGGCAGGGGCGTCCGCGAGGGCGCCCCTGCAATTTTTTTCAAGACACCCCGCCCCGCCATCGCCATATAGGCCGGCATGGACACGATGACCCAGACCGGCGCCCTGGCGGAAACGCCGCTCGGCGCGAGCGAGCAGGCCAGGTTCTTCGTCGCCACGCGGTTCGGGAACCTGGAATGCCTGACCGCGACCTTCCGCGCCCATCGCTATGCGCCGCACATGCACGAGACCTACGCGATCGGCTGCATCCTGGCGGGCTGCGAGTCCTTCGAGCTGCGCGGCACCAAGCACTATGCCGGCGCGGGCGACGTCGCGATCGTCAACCCGCACGAGGTTCATGACGGCGAGCCCTGCGGTGACGGCTACTCCTACCGCATGACCTATCCGACCGTGGCGTTGATGCAGCGCGTCGCGGCGGACGTCACGGGCCGCCCCGATCCCGGCGTGCCCTTCTTTCCACAGTCCACCTATCCCGACCCCGAGGGCTTCGCGCTGTTCATCGCGGCGCATCGCGCGCTGGAGCAGGACCGGGACAAGCTCCAGGGCGAGGAACTGCTCTACCGCGCCTTCGTGCACTGCGTCGCTCGGTACGCGCAATTCGCGCCGATGGGCGTGGGGTCGGAGCGCGATGCCGTGGCGCGCGTCAAGGCGCTGCTCTTCGACCGCTACGCCGAGGATCTGAGCCTAGACGCGCTCGCCGCCGAAGCGCGGCTGTCGCCCTACCAGCTCATCCGCGCCTTCCGCCGCGAAACCGCGATGACCCCGCACGCCTACCTCGTCGACCGGCGCGTACAGGTGGCGCGCGCGAAGCTGCACGGCATGGATTCGCTGGCCGCCGTCGCCGCGGCCACGGGCTTCGCCGACCAGGCGCATCTTTCGCGCGCCTTCAAGGCCCGGGTGGGTGTGCCGCCCGGCGCCTATCGCAGCGCCATCCAGGCATGAGCATGCTTGCCGCGGGCGAACCCCGCTCCCTGCTGGCGGACATGCGGGCCGGGGTCGGCGATATCTGGCCGATCATGGTCGCGGCCACGCCGATCGGGCTGCTGTTCGGCGCGCTTTGCGCCGCCAAGGGATTGTCGCCGGCCGAGTCGGTCTTGATGTCGATCCTGGTCTTCGCCGGCGGCGCGCAGTTCGCGGCGGTCGAGCTCTGGACCTATCCGGTGCCGGTCGCGACGCTGGTCTTCTCGACGCTCCTCATCAACGCGCGCCACATCCTGATGGGCGCATCGCTGGCGCCGAAGCTCGGCCGCTTCTCCTGGCCGCAGCGCCTCGCCGGCCTCTATTTCCTGACCGACGAATCCTGGGCGCTGGCCGAGCGCCGCGCGCAGCATTCGCCGCTGATGCCGGCCTACTGGTTCGCCGTCGCGGCCCTGCTGCCGGTCGCCTGGGTCGGATCGACGCTGGTGGGCGCCATGGCGGGATCGCTGATGGGGGACCCCAAGCAGATCGGCGCGGACTTCGCCTTCACCGCGCTGTTCATCGGGCTGGTCGCCGGGTTCTGGCGCGGCAGCGCGACGGGCATCGTGGTCGCGGCGAGCGGCGCGGCCTCGGCCGTCGTGTACACGCTTGCCGGCCCGCCCTGGCACGTGCTTGCCGGCGCGCTCTGCGGCATCGCCGCGGCCTTTGCCGTGGGAGGCGACAAGCGATGAGGCTCGACCCGGCCACGATCCTCGCCATCCTCGGCATGGCGGTCGCGACCTACCTGACGCGCATCGCCGGGCTGTTCGTTGCCGGTAATTTGCGCCTGCGCGGCCGGACCAAGGCGGCATTCGACGCCATCCCGCCGGCAGTGCTGATCGCGGTGATCGCGCCGTCGGCGCTGGCGACCGGCTGGCGCGAGACGCTTGCCGCCGCGATCGCCGCGCTGGCCGCCACGCGCCTGCCGCTGCTGGCCGTGGTCGGCGTGGGCGTCGCCGCCGTCGTCGCGCTGCGGCACCTCGTCTGAGCTACTTCGCCAGTTC
Organism: Rhodospirillales bacterium; assembly: GCA_016792605.1. Taxonomy (GTDB): domain Bacteria; phylum Pseudomonadota; class Alphaproteobacteria; order JAEULC01; family JAEULC01; genus JAEULC01. The sequence goes on along the minus strand of JAEULC010000102.1, from coordinate 9,801 downwards.
TCCCCGGCTGCCTGCGCCAAACAGCGCCACCGCGTTGCGATAGGCGATGCGCTCGGCCAGCGCGCGCGGAAGCTGCGCCAGCCAGGCGCGGTGCTCCTCGATCAGCTCCAGATAGGAGCCCCAGCGCGCCGTCACATAAGTGTCGGTGCCGATCATGAAGCGATCCGGGTGCTTCTCGAACAAGGCCAGCCACGCAGCATCGATCTTGCCGCCCGGCGCAATCGCCGACGCCCGGAACGACACCTCGGTCCAGAGATTCCTGTGTTGTTCGAGCATCGGGCCGACAACCGAGGCCGGCTCGGTCATCCCGGCATGGGCCCAGAGGATCTTGACCCGCGGTTCGATCGCGAACAGGCGCCGGATCGGCTCGGCGCCGGAATGGACGTGCAGGTAGATGTCGCGCTCCAGCGCCAGCTCGGTCACCCGCTTGACCTGCGGCGTGCCTGCATGCGCCGGGTCGAACAGGTGGAACTCGCCGATCCCGCGATAGAGCCCGGACTTCAGCCGGCCCTCCAGGTAGTCGACCAGCGCCGGGTCGTTGAACCAGTTGCCCGAGCCGACGCCGGCGCGATAGGGCCGCAGGACCGGCACCACGCGGCCGGGGTCGGTGCGGTGCAGCGTCAGCGTGCCGTCGTCCGGCGTGCTCGAGGCCAGCACCCGCGCCACGCCGGCGCGGTCGAACAGCTCGAACACCTTGGCGGGCGGGTACGGGCTCCAGTCGTTCTGCCCGTAGTGGACATGCGCGTCGACGATCGGCAGGCGCTCCTGCGCCACGGCGCCGGCCGTCATGAGGCCTAAGCCCGCCAGCACCGCGATCAACCGCCGCATCGGCTGGTCCTCCTCCTGCACGCTTCCCTCGCGCAACCCTAGCAGCCGCGGCGTATCGCGTCACGACACACCCATGCGCGTGGATGACGCATCGGCCAAAGCCTTGTTAGGATCGCCGGCCCCGGGGGGAGAAGCTGATGTATTTTGCGCCGCCAAAGGACGTGCCGACCACGGTCTTCGCGCGTCTGCCCGACCAGTTCCGCAAGAAGCGCCGCAACGCCTGGACCGACGGCAACCAGCGCGGCGCCGAGCTCGACTCCTTCCTGGAAGGCCCGCGCTTCGACCGCCAGGGCAATCTCTGGGTCGTCGACGTGCCCTTCGGGCGCCTGTTCAAGATTTCGCCGCAGGGCGAATGGACGCTGGCGCTGGAATACGACGGCGAGCCCAACGGCCTCGGCTTTCACCGAGACGGCCGCGCCTTCATCGCCGACTACAAGAACGGCATCCTCGCCTTCGATCCCGCAACGGGAAAGGTCGAGCCGGTCATGCCCAGGCGCTACAGCGAGCGCCTGAAGGGCCCGAACGACCTCGTCTTCTCCAAGGACGGCGACCTCTACTTCACCGACCAGGGCCAGACCGGCCAGCACGATCCGACCGGCCGTGTCTATCGCCTGCCGGCGAATGGCGGGCGCCTCGAATGCCTGGTCGACACCATCCCGAGCCCGAACGGCCTCACGCTCAATTCAGACGAGTCGGCGCTGTTCGTCGCGGTGACGCGCGCCAACGCGGTGTGGCGCGTGCCGATCATGCTCGACGGCGGCGTGTCGAAGGTCGGCACCTTCATCCAACTCACCGGCGGCGTCGGCCCGGACAGCATGACGATCGACGCCGAGGACGGACTCGTCGTCTGCCATATCGGCCTCGGCACGGTGTGGCACTTCAACAAGCTCGGCGAGCCCATCCACCGCATCCGGTCCTGCGCCGGCCTCGGAACGACCAACGCGACGTTCGGCGGCCCGGACGGCAAGAGCCTCTTCATCACCGAGGGCGCCACCGGCCAGGTGCTGCGCGCCGAACTGCCCGTTAAGGGCGCGACCCTCTTTTCCGAACGCTGAAAGGACGAACGACAATGGCGCGCGGTCCGAAGAACGATCTGCAGGCGAAGCTCGCGAAGCAAGGCGTGCGCTACGGCCTGGCGAGCTATGTCGACATTCACGGCCGCTCCAAGTCGAAATGCGTGCCGATCGGCCATTTCGACCGCATGTTCCTGGGCTCGGAACTCTTCACCGGCGCGGCGCTCGACGGCGTGCCGCAGCAGGTAAACGACGACGAGGTCGCGGCCATGCCCGATCTCGACCATGTCATGGTCATGCCCTGGAAGCCGGACATGGCCTGGTTTCCGAGCGATCTCTATCTCCACGGCAAGCCGTTCGAGGCCTGCTCGCGCACCATCCTGAAGCGGGTGCTGAAGCAGGCGGCCGACATGGGCTACCGCTTCAACCTGGGCATCGAGACCGAGTTCTACCTGTTCCGCGAGAACGCCGACGGCACGGTGACGCCGGGCACGAGGCGCGACGACCTGGACAAGCCGGCCTACGACGTGCGCCAGCTCCTGAACTCCTTCCCGGTCGTCGACGAGATCGTGACCGCGATGGACAGCCTGGGCTGGGACGTCTTCTCCTTCGACCAGGAGGACGCGACCGGGCAGTTCGAGACCGACTTCGCCTATTGCGACGCGCTGCTGATGGCCGACCGCTTCACCTTCTTCCGCCTGATGGCGAACGAGATCGCGCAGAAGCACGGGCTCTTCGCCAGCTTCATGCCCAAGCCCTTCGGCCATCGCACGGGCAGCGGCGCGCACTACAACATGTCGCTCGCGGACCTGAAGACCGGCAAAAACCTGTTCGAGAGCAAGACCGACAAGAGCGGCTGCGACCTGTCGCCGATCGGCTACAACTTCATCGCCGGTGTCCTGAAGCACGCCCCGGCGATCTGCGCCGTGATCGCGCCGACGGTGAACTCCTACAAGCGGCTGATCGCGCGTGGCTCGATGTCGGGCTTCACCTGGGCGCCGATCTTCGTCTGCTACGGCAACAACAACCGCACCAACATGCTGCGCATCCCGATGGGCGGCGGCCGCATCGAGTGCCGCGCCGCCGACATCGCCTGCAACCTCTATCTCGGCGCGGCGATGATCCTGGCTGCGGGCCTGGAGGGCATCCGCGACAAGCTCGACCCCGGCCAGCCGCACCGCGAGAACATGTACCTGCACGACGAGGCCGCGCTGAAGAAGATGGGCGTGGAAAAGCTGCCGCGCACGCTCGGCGAGGCGGTCGAGGCCTTCGCCCAGGACAAGCTCGGCCGCCAGGTCATGGGCGACCTGATGTTCGAGACCTTCGTGCAGTTCAAGACCCAGGAATGGGTCGACTACCACACGCATGTGTCGGACTGGGAGCTGAAGAAGTACCTGAAGTTCTTCTGAGGCCCGCCTTCACCGCTTCTTCTTAGCCTTCCCGCCCGGCAAGACAGGCCAGTCCTCGGCCAGGGCCTGCTCGACCAGCGCCGTCAGGTCCTCGACCAGCATCGTCGCCAGATGCTCGCCGAAGGCTTCGGTCGCCTGGGAGGGCCGTCCCACCACGCCGCTGCGCGTCGTGGCCCGCATGTCGTAGGAGAAGACGCGGCCGACCGTCACGTCCTCCTCGTCCACCTCCTTGCCCTGGCGCACCATCTCGGGCCGGAGATGCATCAACAGCGCCGTCTCGCCGCGGTTGGCGTGGAAGTCGGGCGCGTCGTCGCTGTAGGCCTTGGTGACGCGCTCGGAGACGTGGAACAGCGACAGGAAGCGGAAGCGGCAGTCGGGGAACTCGTAGCGGAGCTGCAGCCGGGCGCTTTCCAGCGGCGGCTGGTTCGGCCCGTTGCCCGAGAGCAGGATCAGGCGCCTGAACCCGGACTTCACCACCCAGCGCCCGATTTCGACCACCACCTGGGTCATGGTCTGCGGGTGCAGGGACAGGGTGCCCGGCCACTGGTCGGTATGGCCGAGCGACAGGCCGTAGGGCAGCGCCGGCAGCACGACCGCGCCGGTCAGCGCCGAGACGCGCCAGGCGATCGCCTCGGGCGAGACCGTGTCGGTCCCGGTCGCCAGATGCGCCCCGTGCTGCTCGGTCGCGCCGACCGGCAGGATCGCCAGGTCCATGCCCGATCGCACGACCTCGCCGATTTCGGCGCTGGTCATCAATTCCCAGCGCAGCGGCTCCCGCGGCTTCGCCATGGCCGTCGATCCTCTTGCATTGCGTGGCGATATGCGCCCCCGCGCCGGCGCGGGCAACCCCGCGCTTGGCAAGATCATGGCACTTGCTATCCTCGACGCAAAGCGCGCGGAAGGGGTGAGTGATGCCGCTCGATCTGTTCGATCCCGAGACCTACCGCAACGTCCGGCGGCCCTTGCTCGAGGCCGAGCCGCTGCCGGCCCACTGCTACACCGAGCAGTCGTTCTTCGACCGCGAGGTGCGCAGCATCTTCATGACCCACTGGAACTTCTTCGGCCGCGCCGACATGCTGAAGAAGCCGGGCGACTACATCGCCTTCGACTTCGTCGGCATTCCGGTGATCCTGGTGCGCGGGCGCGACAACCAGGTGCGCGCCTTCTACAACACCTGCCGGCACCGCGGCACGCCGCTGGCGACGGGCGAAGGGTCCGGCCTCGCCACGCTGGTCTGCCCCTACCACTCCTGGGTCTACGACCTGACCGGCAAGCTGATGGCGGCGCCGGGCATGCAGAAGGCGACCGGGTTCCGCAACGCCGACTACGGGCTGAAGCCGATCCGGCTCGAATCCTGGCAGGGCTTCATCTTCCTCAATTTCGACGACAACGCGCAGCCGCTGATCGAATACCTGGGCCAGGACTTCGTCGAGGAGTTCCAGAGCTACAACTTCGCCGACATGGTGACGGTACGGCGCAAGGCCTACGACCTTGCCTGCAACTGGAAGGCCTATGTCGAGAACGCGATGGAGGAGTACCACGTCCCCACCGTGCACCATGCCTCGCTGGTGGAACAGAAGTGCCAGGTTGTCGCCGGCAAGGGCAAGTGGATCGCGCTGCACGAGAAGCACGAGGGTACCGAGGCGATCCTGAAGGGCGACACCACGACCTTCCCGCACATCCAGGGGCTGAAGGGCCGCAACGACGAGGGCACCTACTTCAACCTGATCTATCCCAGCACGATGTTCGGGCTGACGCGCGACTGCATGTGGTGGCTGGAGCTGCATCCGCGCGGACCGGGGCAGACCAGGCTGATCGTCGGCTCCGCCTTCCCGAAGTCGACCGTGGCGCGCGCCGACTTCGAGGAAGTCGTGCAGCGCTACTACAAGCGCTGGGACAAATCGATTCCCGAGGACAACCAGATCTCCCAGCTCCAGCACCAGGGCTTCTCGCCGCTGGTGCCGCTCAAGGGTCGCCTCGCCCCGGACGAGCCGATCGTACATGTGTTCAACAACTGGGTGCTCGACCGCGTATTGGGCCGCGTCGCAGCTTAGGATATTACATACAACTGTTGCGGCCACGTTAGGCTTTGCTTAACCATTGGTCCCTAGCCTCGCCCTTCGCATGTAGCAGTTCACGCTTGGCGGGGTAGGCGAGCGATGATCGATCCGGCGACTTTCGGACGGTGCAACATCTGCGGCGGCACCGAGTTCGAGGCAGGCTTTCTCGGCCGCCTCAGCACCAACGGCAAGAAGCCGAGCTGCGTGAAGTGCAAGTCGGCCGAGCGCCACCGCATCATCTACGACGTCTACACGCATCTGCGCGCGTTCATGAAGGAGCGCCGCGGCCTGCAGTTCGCGCCCGAAGGCATCTTCCGGCCGGAATGGTTCAAGGCGTTCGATTTCTCCGCCTATGGCCGGCACAATTCCTACGACATGATGGACATCCCCCTGCCCGAGGGCGCGTTCGACATCGTGATCTCGAACCATGTCATCGAGCACGTGGCCGACGACGCCAAGGCGCTGGGCGAGTGCCTGCGCGTCGCGGGCGAGACCGGCGTGGTGCATGTGACCGCCCCCTCGCCGTCCTACCGCTACACCACCCAGGACTGGGGCTTCGCCGACCCCGAGAAGAACGAGCACTACCGCGACTACGGCGCCGACATGGGGCGCGACCTCTGCCGCCGCACGCCCGGCGCGCACGCGGTCGGCGTGATCGGGCACGACCCGGCCACCTTCGCGACGGATACGATCTTCTTCTTCTCACGCAGCGAGGCTACGCTGCGCGAGATCGCCCAGCCGCTCCAGCGGGCGCTGTTTGGCTGCGTCGTCGTCGCCTGATACCCCTTTGGCAGGCGGTCGCGTCACAGATTAGAGATATTCTAAATATCGCTTGCGGGATCGTCACCGCGGTGATAGTGGAATCATTCTAATCTGCTTCCAGCAGCCAAACAGCCAGCGGAGGGACCCATGGCAAGTGAAGGCAAGTGCCCGGTGGCGCACGGCGCAGCGCCGGCGAAAGGCAGGACGAACAAGGACTGGTGGCCGAACCAGCTGGACGTCAGCGGCCTGCACCAGAACTCCCCCCTCTCCAATCCGATGGGCAAGGGCTTCAACTACGCCGAGGAGTTCAAGAAGCTCGACCTCAAGGCCCTGAAGAAGGACCTCGCCGCGCTGATGACGGACTCGCAGGACTGGTGGCCCGCGGACTTCGGCCACTACGGCCCCCTCTTCATCCGCATGGCCTGGCACAGCGCCGGCACCTATCGCACCTTCGACGGCCGCGGCGGCGCGGGTTCCGGGCAGCAGCGCTTCGCCCCGCTCAATAGCTGGCCGGACAACGCGAATCTCGACAAGGCGCGCCGCCTGCTGTGGCCGATCAAGCAGAAATACGGCCGCCGGATCTCCTGGGCCGACCTCATGATCCTTGCCGGCAACGTCGCGCTCGAGTCGATGGGCTTCAAGACCTTCGGCTTCGGCGGCGGCCGCGCGGACGTGTGGGAACCGGAAGAGGTCAACTGGGGCACCGAGGACACCTGGCTCGGCGACAAGCGCTATTCCGGCGACCGCGAGCTCGCCAACCCGCTCGGCGCCGTGCAGATGGGCCTGATCTACGTGAACCCGGAAGGCCCCAACGGCAACCCCGACCCGCTCGCCGCGGCCAAGGACATCCGCGAGACCTTCGCCCGCATGGCGATGGACGACGAGGAGACGGTCGCGCTGATCGCCGGCGGCCACACCTTCGGCAAGACCCACGGCGCCGGCGACGCGGCGCTGGTGGGCCGGGAGCCGGAGGCGGCGGACATCGCCGAGCAGGGCCTCGGCTGGAAATGCTCGTTCGGCAGCGGCAAGGGCGGCGACACGGTCACCAGCGGCCTCGAGGTGATCTGGACCACGACGCCGACGAAGTGGAGCAACAACTTCTTCTGGAACCTGTTCGGCTACGAGTGGGAACTGACGAAGAGCCCAGCCGGCGCGCATCAGTGGCGGCCGAAGCATGGCGCCGGCGCCAACTCGGTGCCGGACGCGCACGACAAGACGAAGCGCCACGCGCCGTCGATGCTGACGACCGACCTCGCGCTGCGGTTCGATCCAGCCTACGAGAAGATCTCCAGGCGCTTCCACGAAAACCCGGACCAGTTCGCCGACGCCTTCGCGCGGGCCTGGTTCAAGCTGACCCACCGCGACATGGGGCCGATCGCGCGCTATCTCGGGCCGGAGGTTCCGAAGGAAGAGCTGATCTGGCAGGACCCGGTGCCGGCGGTCGACCACAAGCTGGTCGAGGCGCAGGACGTGGCCGCGCTCAAGGCCAAGATCCTGGCGTCGGGCCTCACCGTCTCCGAGCTGGTGTCGACCGCCTGGGCCTCGGCCTCGACCTTCCGCGGCTCCGACAAGCGCGGCGGGGCGAACGGCGCCCGCATCCGCCTGGCGCCGCAAAAGGACTGGGAGGTCAACCAGCCGGCCCAACTCGCGAAGGTGCTGAAGGTTCTGGAAGGCATCCAGAAGGACTTCAATGCGTCGGCCTCCGGTGGCAAGAAGGTCTCGATCGCCGACCTGATCGTGCTCGGCGGCAACGCCGGCGTCGAGGCCGCGGCGAAGAAGGCCGGGCACGCGGTGGAAGTCCCGTTCACGCCGGGCCGCACCGACGCGACGCAGGCGCAGACCGACGTCGAATCCTTCGCGGTGATGGAGCCGGTCGCCGACGGGTTCCGCAACTACCAGAAGACGAAGTTCGCCATCGGTGGCGAGGAACTGCTGGTCGACAAGGCGCAGCTCCTGACGCTGACCGCGCCGGAAATGACGGTGCTGGTCGGCGGCCTGCGCGTGCTGGGCGCCAACTACGGCAAGTCGCCGCACGGCGTCTTCACCAAGAACCCGGAAACGCTGACCAACGACTTCTTCGTCAACCTGCTCGACATGGGCACGGCGTGGAAGGGGTCACCGGACGGCACCGACGTGTTCGAAGGCACCGACCGGAAGACCGGCAAGGCGAAGTGGACCGGCACGCGGGTGGACCTGATCTTCGGGTCGCATTCCCAGCTCCGGGCGCTGGCCGAGGTCTACGGCTCGGCCGACGCGCAGGCTGACTTCGTGCGCGACTTCGTGGCGGCCTGGACCAAGGTGATGAACGCCGACCGGTTCGACGTCGCCTAGGTCGGTGAACTGAGACGAAGGGCGGCGGCTTCCGGGTCGCCGCCCTTTCCTTTTCTAGTACTCCAGCTTCGGATCAACGACGCAGCGCAGGGGCTTGCCGGCGACGAGGCGCTCCAGATTGTCGAACACCAGCTCCAGCGTGCGCGGCACGTATTGCTGGATGTCGTCGGACGAGCAGTGCGGCGTGATGATCAGGTTCGGCACGTCCCAGTAGGGCGCGGAGGCCGGCAGCGGCTCGGGCTCGAACACGTCCAGCATCGCGCCGCCGATGCGCCCAGAGCGCAGGCGGTCGCTTAGGGCATCGTAATCGATCACCCCGGCGCGGCCGATATTGGCGATACCGGCGCCCGGCTTCATCAGGTCAAGCTCCTTGGCGCCGATCAGGCCCTTCGTCGCGCTGGTCAGCGGCGTCGCCACCAGCACGTAGTCGGCCAGCGGCAGCACGCGGTGCAGCTCGTCCAGGCCGACCATCTGGTCGACCGCGGGGTGAGGCTGCTTGGTGCGGCGCAGGCCGATGATCCGCACGCCGAGCTTGCGGATCGCCTCGGCCGCCGCCCCGCCCATGTGGCCGACGCCGACGATCAGCACCGTCTTGCCGGCGATCAGCGGCGTGAACTCGGGCTCCCAGCGCTTCGCTTTCTGATGCGACACCAGCGCCGGCATGCGCGCGTGCAGCATCAGGATCGCCATGGTGGCGAACTCGGCCACCTTGGGCGCGTGGACGCCGCGGTTGTTGGTGATGGTCAGGTGGTCCGGCTTCCAGTCCAAGGGCAGCAGGTGGTTGATGCCGGCGCCGGTCAGGTGCAGCCAGCGCAGCTTGGGCGCAAGCCGGGGCAAGTCGCGGAACGGCAGCTTCCAGCCGACCATCGCGTCGGCCGTGCCGATATGCTCCTCGAACTTGTCGCGGTCCTGGCTGAACACCGGGTCGACCAGCGCCGCGACGGCGGGGTGCTTCGCCGCCTCGGCCGCGAAGCGCTTCGGATCGACCTCGAAGGTCTCCCCCAGGTCGCCGATATTCTCGATCAGGATCTTCAGACGCCCCGCCATCACGCTCCCCGCTTGGTCCGGTTCAGAATCCGCAGCGCCGCACAGGCGGCGCCGTAGCCGTTGTCGATGTTCACCACCGTCACCCCCGGCGCGCAGCTTGCCAGCGCGGCGTTGAGCGCGGTCTGACCGCCCACCGCGACGCCGTAGCCGACCGAGGTCGGCACCGCGATCACCGGCGCCGCCACCAGCCCGCCGAGCACGCTGGGCAGCGCCGCGTCCATGCCCGCGGCGACGATGACGACCTTGTGCCGGCGGATCTCGTCGAGCCGCGCGGTCAGGCGCCACAGCCCGGCGACGCCGACATCGGCGATCTCGCTGACCCCGACTCCGTAGTAGCGCAGGGTGGCTGCC
>JAEULC010000062.1 GCA_016792605.1 Rhodospirillales bacterium | reverse complement strand
GGCTGGATCGCGTCCCGCTGCAGCTCTATCGCTGGGAGCGGGAGAACTGGTGGACGGTGGGCTGGCTGCCCTACCGCATCCGCAATGCGGTCGACCGGCTGGCGCCCGACCTGGTCCATCTGCATGGCGTGGGCCGCGGCGCGGCGCCGATCGAGTCGCTGGCGCAGCTCGCCGCCTATCCGCTGGTCTGGACCCTGCGCGACCTGTGGGTCCTCACCGGCGGCTGCCACTACACCGCGGGCTGCGAACGCTACCTCGCGGGATGCGGCGCCTGCCCGCAGCTCGGATCGCGCAGCAGCGCCGATCTCAGCCGCTGGCAGTGGACGCGCAAGCAACGCGCCTGGAGCGACATCCGGATCGCCTATGTCGGGCTCAGCCAATGGATCGCCGACTGCGCGCGGCGCAGCCCGCTGACCTTCGGCAACGACGTGTCGGTGATTCCAAACGGCATCGACACGGACCGCTTCGCCACGGCCGATCGCGCGGCGGGTCGGCAGGCCTGGGACCTGCCGCGGGGCAAGCAGATCGTCCTGTTCGGTGCCCTGCACTGCACGACCGACCCGCGCAAGGGCTTCGCGCATTTCCGCGAGGCGATCGGACGGCTGGCCGCCGGGCATCGCCTGCGCGATGCCGTCGCCGTGGTGTTCGGCAACGACGGCGAGGGCCCGGATCTGGGAATCGAGACGCGCTATCTGGGCACGATCCGGTCGGACGACGACCTGGCGCGGCTCTACGGTGCCGCCGATGTCATGGTCGTGCCGTCGACCGAGGAGGGCTTCGGCAAAACCGCCGCCGAGGCCATGGCCTGCGGCACGCCCGTCGTCGGCTTCGACAACACCGGCCTGCCCGACATCGTCGATCACGGGCAGAACGGCTACCTCGCCGACCGCCTGACCGGCGAGGCGCTTGCGCGGGGGATCGATTGGACCCTGGAGGCGCTGGCGCGCGACCCGTCGATCCGTCACAGGGCGCGGGCGAAAATCCTGCGCGCCTTCGGCGCCGCCACGGTCGCCGGGCGCTATGCCGAACTCTATCGCCGGCGCATCGCCCTGCACGACAGCGACCCGCAGCGCCGCGCGGCGGCGATCTCCGCCTAGGACGGCTTGGCCGGGGACAGCATCGCCCGCAAGGTGCGCCCCGCCAGCTCGACGAGGCCGGGCGAGAACAGCCACGTCGCGGTCAGGTACACCGCCGCGCCGACCGTGCCCAGGACGACCAGGGTAGGCAAGGGCGCAAGCGCGCCGATCTCCGGGAGGCCCGCGACCGCGCCAACGGCGAGCCCCATCGCGATTGCCGCCATGCCGGGCGCGAAGGCGACCTCGACGAGCGCACGCCCGTCGACCGGCAGCAGACGGCGCACCAGTGCCGCGTGGATCGGAACCAGCAGCGCGGTGCGGAGCGCCAGGAAGGCGACGATCGCGGCGAGGCCGTACGGCGCCAGGGCTGCCGCTCCCGCCAGGCCGAGCACCGTCGACAGCGCCGCGACCGCGAGCGTCCAGCCGGGGTGCCCCACCGCGCGGTACAGCGCCGCGGTGAACAGGGCATAGAAGCCCGGCACCATCTCCAGCGCCATGATCGCCAGCAGCGGCCCGCTGGCGCTCCATTTCGGTCCCGACAGCACCGTGATCAGCGGCACGCTGGCCACCGACAGGCCGATGCCGACGGGGAATCCCGCCAGGCAGCTCATCCGCGTGGACTGCAGGAAGGCCCGGGCCAGCGCGACGCGATCGTCCTTCAGCCGCGCGAAGGCGCTCAGGCCCACGTAGTAGACGGCGCTGGACATCAGGTGGCGCACCAGCTGCATGACCCGCAGCGCGACCGCGAAGTAGCCAAGTGCCGTGGTGCCGAACAGCGCGCCGACGAGCAGGTTCAGCACCTGCTCGCCGGCGCCGCCGATCACGTAGCTGGCCGAGACGTGGAAGCCGTAGGACGCAAGCTCGCCAAGGCTACGCCACGAGAAACGCAGGCGCGGCCGCCAGGATACGGCGACGAACACCGCCAGGCTTCCGACCGCGGCCGAAGCGAGCTGCTGGCCGACCAGGCTCCACACGCCCCAGCCCGCGAGCGCCATCCAGACGCCGGTCGCAGCACCGGCAAGGCGGCCGGCCAGGCTGCATTTCGCGACCACGGCGAAGCGCATGTCGCCGCGCGCGATCGCGATCGGCGTGCTGGCGAGCGCCCCGACCGGCAGGCACAGGCTCAACGCTTGCAGGACCGGCGCCAGCAGCGGCTCGCCCATCCAGGCGCCGAGCGCCGGCGCCAACGCCCAGCATCCGCCCATCAATGCCAGCGCGACCGCCATGCTGGCCCAGTGCGCGGTGTCGCGGTCGACTGGCGCGCGATCGGGACGCTGCACCAGGGCGTCGGTGAAGACATGGCCGAGCACGAGATTGGAGAAGAACACGAACACGCCGGCGAGCGCGGCGAGCCCGAAATCCCGCGGCTCGAGCCAGCGCGCCATCACCAGGAAGCTGGCGAAGGAGAGCAGGGCCACGCCCGCGCCCTCGCCCGCCGACCACAGGACGCCCTTGAGGCTGAGCGCCTTCAGCCGAGCCTGCATGTGGGTACATCTCCGTGGCCAGGAACCCCCGCTTATAGGAGCACGACCGCAAGCCGCTCTGTGACCTTTCGGCGATCCCGGAAGCGA
>JAEULC010000028.1 GCA_016792605.1 Rhodospirillales bacterium | reverse complement strand
GCGAGAAGCGGTGGGGCAACCCGGTATCCCGGTCCAACCCATTGGCTTTTCCGGGCAATCTCCCGCGATTGCCCGACCTTTCGAAGCAGCCTCCTAGACGCACTCGAGAGGGTCAGGGTTCATCCTGGCCCTCAATTTTTTCGTGCGCCCCGTTTCTCTCCCTCCCCTTCATGGCAGGTATCATGACCCAACCGATGACCGACCATCGGTCCGCCGGCGCGCCCGCGTCCCGGACCAATGCCGACCTCTCCAGCGCGGTGGCCGAGGCGATGACCCTCTACACCCAGGCCAATCCGCAGAGCCAGGCCAAGCACCTGGAGGCCACCGGCAACATGCCGGGCGGCAACACCCGCACGGTGCTGTTCTTCGGCCCCTTCCCGCTCTACTTCACCCGCGGCGACGCGCAGCGCCTGCACGACGTCGACGGCCACGAGTATGTCGACTTCCTGGGCGAGTACACGGCCGGCATCTACGGCCACTCGCACCCGGTCATCGCCGAGGCGATCACCGGCGCGCTGGCCCAGGGCATCGCGCTTGGCGGCCACACGCGCCATGAGGTGGCACTCTCCGGCGCGCTGCGCGCCCGCTTCCCCTCGGTCGAGCTGATGCGGTTCTGCAATTCCGGCACCGAGGCGAACGTGCTGGCCTTGAGCGCCGCGCGGCTCTTCACCGGCCGCGCGGGCGTGCTGGCGTTCCAGGGCTGCTACCACGGCAGCGTCTTCGGCTTCCCCTACAAGATGCCGGCGAAGTCGATCAACCTGCCGCTGCCGACGACGCTGGCGCCCTACAACGACCTCGCCGCGACGGAGAAGCTGATCGCAGAGAAGGCCGGCGAGATCGGCTGCGTGATCGTCGAGCCGATGATGGGCGGCGGCGGCTGCATCCCGGCGACGAAGGAGTTCCTGGCGGGCCTGCGCGCGGCCTGCGACAAGCACAAGATCGTGCTGATCTTCGACGAGGTGATGACCTCGCGCCTGTCGCCCGGCGGCCTGCAGAAGGTCCATGGCGTGACGCCGGACCTGACCACCTTCGGCAAGTATATCGGCGGCGGCCTGCCGACCGGTGCCTTCGGCGGCAAGGCCGAGATCATGAACATGTTCGACCCGCGCCGGCCCGACGCCGCCGCCCATGCCGGCACGTTCAACAACAACGTCCTGACCATGGCCGCCGGCGTCGCCGGCCTGACCAAGGTCTACACCGCCGACGAGGCGCTCAGGCTCAACAAGGCCGGCGACGCGCTCCGCGAGCGGCTCAACGGCCTGATCGCCAAGCGCGGCGCCAAGTGCATCGTGACCGGCATCGGTTCGATGATGACCGTGCATCCCGGCATCTCGGGTCCGGTCCGCTCGCCCGCCGACATCGCCGCCGTGCCGCAGGGCCTGCGCGACCTGTTCCACTACGACATGCTGGCGCGCGGCGTGCACGTCGCCCGGCGCGGCATGATCAACCTGTCGGTGCCGATGACCGAGAAGGACTTCGACAAGCTGGCCGGCGCCTTCGACGAGTTCCTCGCGGTCCGCGCCGGGCTGCTGGCCTGAGGGAATCCCGATGGCGGCGGTCCGCTACATCGTGCGCGACGTGGCCGCCGCCATCGCCTTCTACACCGAGGGCCTCGGCTTTGCGCTGAAGCAGCAGTTCGGCCCTGCCATGGCGATCCTTGCGCGCGACGACCTGACGCTGTGGGTCGCCGGCCCCGCCGCCTCGGCCTCCAAGCCGATGCCCGACGGGCGCCAGCCCGAGCCCGGCGGGTGGAACCGCATCGTGCTGCAGGTCGACGACCTCGACGCCACGATTGCGCGGCTTCGGGCGCGCGGCGTCGGCTTCCGCAACGACATCGTCAGCGGCCCGGGCGGGCGGCAGATCCTGTGCGAGGACCCCTCGGGCAACCCGATCGAGCTGTTCCAGCCGGTACCTTGACCCGAAGCCGTCCGGCTTGGCCGGGTGCGGGCGGCGCGGTAGACTGCCCCACAAGGGACCAGCGGCAGCAGCAAGAGGTGCGCCCATGATCCGGATCGCCATCGCTTCCGCCGCGCTGATGCTGGCAACGGCGTCGGCCGCGCAGGCCTTGGCGCCGGGCGCTCCGCCGCCGGGCGCGCCCAAAGGTGCGCAAGCGCAGCAGGTGGTCGAGATCTATGTCGGCGGCGGCTACTACCGGCACCGCTACTACCCGCGTTATCGCTATTATCCCTGGCACAGGCCCTGGTACGGGTATGGCCCGCCGGTCTATCTGTACGAGCCGCCCGTCGCCATCGTCACCCAGCCGCCGCCGCAACCCGTGTGGACCGGCAGCGGCGTGATCTGGATGTTCCCCGGAGGAGCCCCGCAATGATGCGCCTGATCCTGCCTGTCGCCGCTCTCCTGCTGGCGGCCCTGCCCGCCAACGCCCAGGCCGCGGAGTCCTGGAACTCGGTCTGCCTGCCCGAGTTGCGGCAGATCAAGGAGGACTGGACCCGGATCTCGACGCCGGCGACCAGGGAAGCCGTCGCGCGCGAGGTGACCCGCGCCGAGCAGGCCTACCGCAAGGGGCGCGAGCAGGACTGCCAGCAGCGCGTCGCGAAGATCAAGGACATGATGAAGTAGCGCCCGCGCCGCCGTTCAGGCGGCGTGGGGTTGACGCTTGCGCCGCCTACGCGGCGCGAGGTTGACGCTTGCGCCGCCTACGCGGCGCGGTGGCAGTTCGGCGGCGCCTTGTCGGTGGTTCCGGTCTCGCGCTCGTAGGCCCGCCCGATGCGGAACAGCAGCGCCTCCGAGAATGGACGCCCGACGAGCTGGAACCCCGCCGGCAATCCATTGCCGGTGAAGCCGCAGGGGACCGACAGCGCCGGCAGGCCCAGGTAGTTGAACGGCCGCGTGTTACGCGCCAGGCGCAGCATCAGCTCGATGCTCCTGGGATCGCCGGTGGCGTCGGTCTCGCGGATGGTCGGCAGCGGAATCGACAGCGCCGGGACCAGCATCGCATCGGCCCGGCCGATCATCTGGCCCACGAACCAGCTCACCGCGCGCTCGCGCAGGCGCAGCGCATCCAGGTAGCGCACCGCCGGGTACAGCACGCCCTGCTGCAGGCGCGTCCTGACCTGCGAGCTGTAGTCCTGCGGGCGCTCGTCGAGCCACTTCACGTGGAAGCTCGCCGCTTCCGAGCCGGTGATGATCTGCGCCGCATCGTTCAGGTGATCGAGCGACGGCACCTCCACCGGCACGATCCTGGCGCCCATCTTGCGGTAGACCTCGGCCGCGGCGTCGAGCAGCTTGGCCACTTCCGGCGCCATGTTGTCGCGGAACCAGCCATGGGCGACGGCGATCGTCTTGCCGCGCACGCCCTTCTCGAGATCGGCGCGGTAGTTCGGCACTTTCTGCGCGGCGCTGGTGGCGTCCTTCGGGTCCTGGCCCGCGATCACCTGCAGCATCAGGGCGCAGTCCTCGACCGTGCGCGTCATCGGCCCGACATGGTCGTTGCTGAACGAGAGCGGCATGGCGCCGTAGCGGCTGACCAGCCCGTAGGTGCCCTTGATGCCGACCAGGCCGCAGAAGGCCGAGGGCATGCGGATCGAGCCGCCGGTGTCCGAGCCCAGCGTGCCGTAGACCAGCCTTGCCGCGACGGCGACGCCCGGCCCGCTCGACGAGCCGCCCGGGATGTACTCGGGATTCCAGGGGTTCTTCGGCGTGCCGGTATGCGGGTTATGCCCGGTCGCGCCCATCGCGAACTCGACCATGTTCAGCCGCGCGATGTCGAGCGCGCCGGCGGCGTCGAGCCGCTCCAGCACCGTGGCGGTCACCGAGGGTACGAAGCCCTTGCGGATGATCGAGCCGCATTCGCTCAAGCGGCCGCGGCGATAGTACATGTCCTTGTGCGCCAGCGGCACGCCGTGCAGCGGGCCGCGCTTCTTGCCCTGGGCGCGCTCGCGGTCGGCCTTGCGCGCCGCCTTCATCGCCTGGTCCGGGTCCATGGCAGCAAGCGCGTTCAGGGTACGCCCCAGCGTATCGAGCCCCTTGATGCAGGATTGGGTGGCTTCGGCGGAGGAGATCTTGCCCCGGGCGATGGCCTTCGCCACCTGGGCGAGGCTCATGGACGCGATGTCGGTCGTCATCAGCGTTTCGCCCCGCGGCGCTCCAGGGCCAGGCGCTCAAGGCCGAGGCGGAAGCCGGCGGGCTCGTCCTCCATGGCCAGGGCGTCGGCGCGCTGGCCGATCCCCTGGGATACGCGCCGCGTCGCCTGGACCGCCGCATTGAGCTGGTCGGTCGGCAAGGCGGTGCCGACATAGGCCGCCAGCCACCCGGCCGCGCAGGCCGAATCTTCCGTCGTCATCTAGCCCCCATTTCCGCGGCCGGGCCACCGGCCGCGCGGTTGAGTTGTCTGTCATCATGAACACCGCGCCGATGCCCTGGTGTCAAGAAGCTCCCGGCGCTGTGTCGTCCGCGTCGGCGCGCGGGGCGTCGAGGACGGCCTGCACCGCCTTCTGCAGCTGCTCGGGCGTGAACGGCTTGGCGAGCACCTGGTCCGCGCCCAGGGTCTGGGCCATGCGCAGGAAATCGACGTTCTGCGCCCGACCGCCGCCGGAAATCACGATCACCCGCAGCAGGGGAAACTGCTTGCGAAGTTTCAACAGCAGACCGATGCCGTCGACCTCGGGCATGATGATGTCCGACACGACCAGGTCGACTTCGGCCTTCGCCAGCACGCCAGCGGCCTCGAACCCGTCGCCCGCCTCCAGCACCTCGTGGCCGGCGCGGAGCAGGCTGGCGCGAATGGTCATCCGCACCATCGTGTCGTCGTCGACGACCAGAATCCTCGCCATCGCAGGCGCCCCCTCGCCTTGGCGCCGCCCGGGCGCTGCCGGGCCGGTGGCGGCAATCATACACTCGCCCGCCTGCCGGCACGCAACCGGCGATGCCGAAGCGACGAAGATCGGCTACGATCATTCTTCCCGGGGCCACCCGTGGCCCTACGGTTAGGCCACGCCGCATGCCTGCACAAGCAGCGCCCGAACGTGCGTCAACGCTCTGGAGACGGCCGCACGTCGCCATCAGCTTCGGTGGCGCGATCCTGGCGATGCTGATGGGCGGCATCCTTGCCCTCGATCTGCTCCGGTCATGGCGACAAACCTTCGCCACCATGGAAAAGACCGTCGCCGACTATTCCTTCCTGGTCGAGCAGCACGTGAGCCGCACCTTCCAGACCATCGAACTCTCGGCCGACAGCATCGGCGACATGCTGGCGGTGGCACCCAGGCTGCGCGGCGAGCCCGAGGAACTGCGGCGCCTCCTGGGCGAAAAACTCGCCGGCCTGAGCTACGTGCGCTCGATGGTGGTGACCGACGCCTCGGGCGCGCCGCTCGCCAGCGCACCGGACAACATCGCCTTGTCGATGAGCGAGCGCGATTTCTTCCGCAGCCGGCGCGATTCCTCCGACATCGGCCTGCGTATCCATCGCGCCGTGGTCAGCAAGGTGACCAACACGGTTTTCATTCCCGTCACCTGGCGCCTCGAGCACGCCGACCGAAGCTTCGCCGGCATCGTGTTCGCGGCCGTCGACCCCGAGATGATCGCGGCGCTCTACCAGGCAATCGACCTCGGGGCGAACGGCAGCATGACGGTCGGGCGCACGGACGGAACGATCGTCGCGCGCGTCCCGCAAATCGAGGCGGCCTACGAGCGCACGGCCTCCGGCACGCGGCTGTTCCGCGAGCTTCTGCCGCGCGCGCCCACCGGCACCTATACCGCAGTCAGCTCGATCGACGGCCGCGAGCGCGTCTTCGGCTACCGCCTGATCGACTTTTATGGCGTCGTCGTCCTCGTCGGCATGGACACTGAGCGCGCGCGCGAGGCTTGGTTCGGCCGCGCCAAGGTCGACCTTGCCGCGGTCGGCGTCTTCATCCTGGCGATCGGCATCGCGACCGCGCTGCTCGTGCGCGCCGTCCGCGAGCGCGAGGCGACGCTGCAGCGGGCGCTGGCCAGCGAGGATCGCTTCCGCGACTACGCCGAAATCGCTTCCGACTGGCTCTACGAGATGGATGCCCGGTACCGCTTCACCTACATCTCGCCCCGTCGCCAGAGCGCGATCGGCCCCGCGGTCGAGCCGCGGCTGGGTCGCACCCCGTTCGAGCTGGCGACGCCGGAGGAACTGGCGGCGGAAGGCGGCGCCTACGAGCAGTTCCGGCGCATGCTCGACGCCCGCGAGGCGTTCCGGGACTTCGAGTTCTGGTCGCCCGACGGCAAGGGCGGCCTGCGCTGCGTGGCGATCAGCGGCCGGCCCGTCTTCGCGCCCGACGGGACGTTCGAGGGCTATCGCGGCACGGGCAGCGACCTCACCCAGCAGAAGGAGACCGAGCGCACCGCGGTCGCCGACCGGACCCGGCTCGAAGACGCGATCGAGAGCATGGTGGACGGCTTCGCGCAGTTCGACTCTCGGGACCGGCTGGTTTTGTGGAACACCGCCTTCGCGCGCCTCTACGAGAAGCTGCCCGGCTTCGTCGTAGTCGGCCGCAAGTTCGAGGATTTCGCCCGCACCGCCGTCTCCCACATCGTCTTTCCCGACCCGCTCGGCGAGGACGGTGCGTCCTGGCTTCCCGAGCGGCTGCGGCGCCACCGGTCGCCGTCGGGCCCGCTCGAGTTCGAGCTCAAGGCCGGCGGCTGGGGTCGTATCATCGAGACCCGCACGCGCGACGGCGGCACGGTCTACCTGCGCACCGACATCACCGAGTTGAAGGACCGCCAGCGCAATGCCGAACGCCTGGCGCAGCAGCAGCAGACCCTGGCGGAACTCAGCCAGAGCGCCACCAATGCCCGCGATCCGCGGGCCATCGCGGAGCTTGCGGTGAAGGCCGTCGGCACCTGTTTCGACGTCCCGCTGATCGAGGTGCTGTACCTGAACCAGGCCGCCGCGACGCTGGACCTGCTGGCCGGGCACGGCTGGCCGCCCGACGCGGCAAAGCGTCATCGCATCCCGGCCACGGCCGACAACCAGGCCGGCTATACCCTGTCGCAGGCCGGGCCGGTCGCGGTGGTCGACCAGGCAGCGGAGCAACGCTTTGGCGCGACCGAGGCGCTGCGGTCGCTGGGTGCGGTGGGCGGCGTGACGGTCGCCATTCCCGGCAGCCCGGGCCCGTTCGGCGTCATCGGCATCCATGTCCGGCAATCCAGGGCGTTCAGCGCGGCCGAGACCGGGTTCCTGGAGCAGGTCGCCTATGTCGTGTCCGCCGCCATCGAGCACTGGGCCGCGACGCGCGAGCGGCAGCTCCACGAGGCCAGGCTCGCCGGCATCCTCAACGCGCTCCCGGCCAACGTCGCCCTGGTCGACCGCCACGGCGTGGTCGTGGAAGTCAACCGGCGCTGGGCGAGCCAGCCGCCGAGCGACGCGCTGTTCGGCCCTGCCTTCGCGAGCGGCACCAACTACCTCGACGCCTGCCGGGCGGTCCGCGGCCCGCTGGCCGACGCCGCCGACGCGCTCGCGAACGGCCTGGCGGCGGTGCTGGCGGGGCGCGCCTCCATCACCCCGCCGCTCGAATACGCCTGCACGCTCGCCGACCGCCGGAGTTGGTACCGGACCCTCGTGTGCGCCCTTTCCAGCGATCCCGCCGAGGGCGCCGTGGTCATGCATATCGACGTCAGCGACCGCCGCCAGACCGAGGAGACTCTGGCGCAGTCGCAGAAGCTGGAGGCGATCGGGCAGCTTACCGGCGGCATCGCGCACGACTTCAACAACCTGCTGACGGTGATCCTGGGACAGTCCGACCTCCTGGCGGCGGACCTGGCGCACAGCGCCGAGCAGCGCGAGATGGCCGAGACGATCAACGCCGCGGCGCGGCGCGGCGCCGAACTTACGCGCCAGCTGCTGGCCTTCGCCCGGCGCCAGTCGCTACAGCCCGCGCGGATCAACCTCCATGCGCTGATCGAGGGGCTGCTGCCGATCCTGCGGCGCGCGCTGGGCGCCACGATCGAGATCCGGGCCATCGCATCCCCGGAACCCCTGCCCTGCCTGGCGGACCAGGCGCAGCTCGAGGCGGCGGTCCTGAACCTGGCGATCAACGCGCGCGACGCGATGGGCAAGAGCGGCGTGCTGACGATCGAGACGTCGAGCGCGGTGCTGGACGAGCACTATGTCGCGTCGCACCCCGACGCCACGCCAGGCGCCTACGCCGTAATCTCGGTCACCGATACCGGCCACGGCATGACGCAAGAGGTGATCGCCCAGGCGTTCGAGCCCTTCTTCACCACCAAGCCCGTCGGACAGGGCACCGGCCTCGGCCTAAGCATGGTCTACGGCTTCGTGCGGCAGTCCGGCGGCCACGCCAAGATCTACAGCGAGGTCGGGCGCGGCACGACCGTGAAGCTGTACCTGCCGCGCACGGACAGCGCCGATCCGATCGCCGCGGCGCAGGACGCCGGCGTCGAGGCCCGCGCCAGGGAAGGCGAGACGATCCTCCTGGTCGAGGACGACCTCATGGTCCGTTCCTTCGCCGTGCTGCAGCTCAAGCGCCTGGGCTACCGGGTGCTCGACGCCGAGAACGGCCCGACCGCGCTCGCGCTGCTCCAGCGCCACGACGACATCGACCTTGTGTTCTCCGACGTGGTCATGCCGGGCGGCATGACCGGGCAGGACCTGGCCCGGGAGGCCCGGCGCCTGCGCCCTGGGCTGCTCGTGCTGCTGACCTCGGGCTACCCGGCCGGGGCCCTGGCCGGCAATGGCGACGACGACGAGGCCTTCGAACTGATCGGCAAGCCCTACCATATCGACCAGCTCGCCCGGCGGCTCCGGGCGCTACTGGATCGGGCCTGATGCCCCGTCCTTCCGCGTCCGCACCGGGCCTGCTATAACCCGGGCCGGGAACGAAACGGGATAGCGGCGACGGCCATGTATCTGCTGATCGATAACTACGACAGCTTCACCTACAACCTAGTGCATTTCCTGGGCGAGCTCGGGGCCGAGACGGTCGTGCGCCGCAACGATGCGATCACCGCCGACGAGGCGCTGGAGATGCAGCCCCAGGGCATCGTCATCTCGCCCGGTCCATGCGACCCGGACCGCGCCGGCATCTGCCTTGAAGTGATCGAGCGCGCGGCCGAGATCCGCATGCCGGTGCTGGGCGTGTGCCTGGGCCACCAGACGATCGGCCAGGTGTTCGGCGGCAAGGTCGTGCGCGGCCCGGTGCCGATGCACGGCAAGTTGAGTCATGTGCGGCACCAGGGCAGCGACATCTTCGCCGACATCCCCTCGCCCTTCCAGGCCACGCGCTACCATTCGCTGATCGTCGAGCGCGAAAGCCTGCCCGAGGAGCTCGCCGTCACCGCCGAGACCGCCGACGGCATCATCATGGGGCTGGCGCATCGCGAGCTGCCGATCTTCGGCGTGCAGTTCCATCCCGAGAGCATCGCGTCCGAGCACGGCCACAAGCTGCTCGGCAACTTCCTGGCGCTCGCACGGCAGCACGGCACGGCCTGATCCCCATGGGTCTGCGATAACATGAGCGACATGACCGAACTGAAGGCGCTGCTCGGCGTCGTCGCCGGCGGCAAGAGCCTGACGTCGGAGCAGGCCGAGCAGGCCTTCGACATCATGATGTCGGGCAACGCCACCCCGTCGCAGATGGGCGGCTTCCTGATGGCGCTGCGCGTGCGCGGCGAGACGGTGGACGAGATCACCGGCGCGGCCCGCGCCATGCGCGCCAAGGCGCTCCGGATCGCCGCGCCGGCGGGCGCAATGGACATCGTCGGCACCGGCGGCGACGGCCAGGGCGGGTTCAACGTCTCGACCACCGCGGCGATCGTGGTCGCGGGCTGCGGAGTGCCGGTGGCAAAGCACGGCAACCGTGCGATCTCGTCCAAGTCGGGCGCGGCCGACGTGCTGACCGCGCTGGGCGTCAACATCGACTGCGACTTCCCGCTGATCGCGCGCGCGATCCGGGAGGCCGGGGTCGGCTTCATGATGGCGCCGCGCCACCACGGCGCCATGCGCCATGTCGGCGGCACGCGCGTCGAGCTCGGCACCCGCACCGTGTTCAACATCCTGGGCCCCCTGACCAACCCCGCCTTCGTCAAGCGCCAGCTCGTCGGCACCTTCGCGCGGCAGTGGATCGAGCCGATGGCGCGGACCCTCGGCAATCTCGGCTCCGAGCAGGCCTGGGTCGTCCATGGCTCCGATGGCCTCGACGAGCTGACGCTGACCGGCCCGTCCTACGTCGCCGAACTCAAGGGCGGCCAAGTCCGGACGTTCGAGATGACGCCCGAGGAAGCCGGGTTGAAGCGCACCTCGCCAGAATCGCTGAAGGGCGCGGACGGCGCCGCCAACGCCCTGCGCATCCGCGCGATCCTCGGCGGCGAGAAGGGCCCGATCCGCGACTTCGTCGTCTACAACGCCGCCGCGGCACTGGTGATCGCGGGCAAGGCCAAGGACGTGAAGGACGGCGTCGCCCAGGCCGCCCAAGCGATCGACCAGGGCAAGGCGACCGCCGCGCTCGACAAGCTGATCGCCATCACCAACACGCCGGCTCCGCCGGCGGCGGCGGCAACATGAGCGATACCCTCGCCCGGATCTGCGACGACAAACGCGCCCATGTCGCGGCGCGCAAGGCTGACATGCCGGAACACCTGCTGCGCCAGCACGCGGCCCAGCTCGCGCCGCCGCGCGGCTTCGAGCGGGCGCTGCGGGCGGCCATGGCGCGCGGCGAGTACGGCCTGATCGCCGAGATCAAGAAGGCCTCGCCCTCGAAGGGGCTGATCCGGGCCGATTTCTCGCCGATGCAGCTTGCCCGCGCCTACAAGGCCGGCGGCGCCACCTGCCTGTCGGTGCTGACCGACATCCCGTATTTCCAGGGCGACGATGCCTACCTGCTGGAGGCGCGCGCCGCCGTCGACCTGCCGGTGCTCCGCAAGGACTTCATGATCGACCTCTACCAGCTGGTCGAGGCGCGTGCGCTGGGGGCGGACTGCATCCTGGTCATCATGGCGGCGGTCGACGACAAGCTCGCGGCCGACCTGGTCGCGCTGGCGCGGGACCTGGGCATGGACGCGCTGATCGAGGTCCATGACCGGCCGGAGCTCGACCGGGCGCTGAGGCTCGACGCCGCCCTGCTGGGGATCAACAACCGCAACCTGAAGACCCTGGCGGTCGACCTGGCCACGACCGAGGCCCTGGCCCCCCTGGTGCCCAAGGACCGCATCCTGGTCGCCGAGAGCGGGCTATTCGTCCCGGCCGACCTCGCCCGGATGGAACGGGTGGGCGCGCGCTGCTTCCTGGTTGGCGAGTCCCTGATGCGCCAGGCAGACGTCGCCGCCGCCACCAGGGCGCTGCTGGCCCGGGCAGAGCCGGCCGCCC
>JAEULC010000094.1 GCA_016792605.1 Rhodospirillales bacterium | reverse complement strand
CCGCAGCTTCTTCGCCTTCCTGGCCTTCCTGCCGATCGCCATGGCGACGCGCTTCGACCTGATGCGCACGACCTACCTGTGGCAGCACATCTGGCGCACGTCGATCGGCGTGGCCGGGATGTGCGCCAGCTACTACGCGGTCGCGCGCCTGCCGCTGGCGCTGTCCACGGCAATCAGCTTCGCCGCGCCGCTGTTCATCGTCGTGCTGGCCGTGGCGGTGCTGGGCGAGACCGTGCGCTGGCGCCGCTGGCTCGCCACCGCCGTGGGGTTCCTGGGCGTGCTGGTCAGCGTGCGGCCGACCGAGGGCATCTCCTTCGCGGCGGTCGTGTGCCTGCTGGCGGCGCTGATGACGGCCTGCTCGGCGGTCATCACCAAGCGCATGCCCGTGTCCGAGCGCTTCATGACCATCTGCCTCTGGTCGACGCTGTTCAGCGCGATCGCCACCCTGCCGCCGGCGCTGGCCGTGTGGCGCACGCCCGACCTGGTCGATTTCGGCTACCTGGCGCTGATCGGCCTGTTCGGCGCGGCGAGCCAGATCGGCTTCGTCCAGGCCTACCGGATCGGCGAAGTCTCGGCCGTCGGCCCGGTCGACTACACCCGCCTGGTCTTTGCCACGATCATCGGCTTCATCTGGTTCGGCGAGCTGCCCGACACCTGGACCGCCACGGGCGCCGCCCTGATCGTCGGCAGCACGGCCTATATCGCCCATCGCGAGGCGCAGCTGCGCAAGAAGGCGCGGATCGCCGCCCCGCAGGCGTGACGTGCGGACCCTTGCGTTGGGGCCCCTCGCCGTAGCACATAGGCGCATGTCCATTCCTGCCGACGCCCTCCCGGTCTCTCCCAGCATGCTCACCGGCCTCTGGTACTACGCCCTGCCGGGCGCGCAGCTGGCGCGTGGCGCCATGACGAATCGCACGATCCTGGGCGAGCCGGTGCTGTTCGGCCGCGACGCCGACGGCCAGGCCTTCGCCCTGCTCGACATCTGCCCGCATCGCGGCATGCCGCTGACCGAAGGGCGGTTCGACGGCCGCGAGGTCGAGTGCTGCTACCACGGCTGGCGCTTCGACCGCAGCGGCGGCTGCACCGCGATTCCCTGGCTGGTCGACGGCGAGGAGATCAAGGTCGACCGCATCAAGGTCCGCCGCTTCCCGGTGCGCGAGCACCTCGGCAACATCTGGATCTACATGGACCCGGCGAGGCGCGATGTCGACGAGGCGACGCTGCCCGAGCTGCCGCCCGTGCCGGAGATCGGTATCGCCCGGCCCAACCTCGTCGTCGAGATGGTGTTCAACTGCCATGTCGACCAGGCGGTGATCGGGTTGATGGACCCGGCGCATGGGCCGTTCGTGCATACGTCGTGGTGGTGGCGGCCGAACCGCGCGATGCAGGTCAAGGAAAAAGCCTTCGCGCCGGCGTCCTACGGCTTTCGGATGAAGCGCCACCGGCCGGCCAGCAACTCGCGCGCCTACTATCTCTTCATCGGCGGCCAGCCCGAGACCGAGATCGTCTTCCGCCTGCCCGGCATCCGCACCGAGCATATCCGCGCCGGCAGGCACCAGCTCGCGCAGATGACCGCGGTGACGCCGATCGACGAGAACACCACCCGCATCAGCCACGTGATCTACTGGACCCTGCCTTGGCTGACGGCGCTGAAGCCGTTTCTCGGCCGCATCGCGCACCGTTTCATCGACCAGGACCGCGAGGTGGTGGAGAAGCAGCAGCGCGGGCTGAAGTACAAGGCGCCGATGATGCTGGTGAAGGACGCCGACACGCTGGCGCGCTGGTACTTCCGCCTGAAGCAGGAGTTCGCCCAGTCGCAGGCCGAGGGCCGCGCCTTCGAGAACCCGGTCGAGGAGACCGTGCTGCGCTGGCGGAGCTAGCCTCAATAGAATAAGCGAGGGAAACGCCATGCCGCGCATCGAGGCGGTCGACTTCTTCTATGTCTCCATGCCGAAGGTCGAGGACATCGGCGACGGCAGCCAGGACGCCTGCGTTGTCCGGGTCGCGCTGGGCAGCCAGCTCGGCTGGGGCGAGTGCGAGGCGGCGCCGCTGCCCACGATCGCGGCGCTGGTCTGCCCGATGTCGCATTCCGCCTGCCATCCCGTCATCGAGTCGGTCCTGGGCGCAACGATCGCCACCCCCGACGATATCCGGGCGCTCGGCGACCGGGTGCGGGCGCGATCCCTCGACCTGCTGCAGGCCGAGCACGCGCTCTCGGGCATCGACATGGCGCTGTGGGACGCGCTGGGCCGCGCGACCGGCGAGCCGGCCTGGGCGCTGCTCGGCTACCGCAAGTCCTGGCCGAAGCTGCCCTATGCCTCGGTGCTGTTCGGCGACACCGCGAGCGACACGCTCGCGAAAGCCAAGGCGA
The DNA here is from genome assembly GCA_016792605.1 of Rhodospirillales bacterium. Taxonomy (GTDB): domain Bacteria; phylum Pseudomonadota; class Alphaproteobacteria; order JAEULC01; family JAEULC01; genus JAEULC01. The sequence continues at coordinate 1,342 of JAEULC010000094.1, read as the reverse complement.
TCCGCAAGAAGGGCTTCCGCGCCGCCAAGTTCGGCTGGGGGCCGTTCGGTGCCGGGACGGTGAAGCAGGATGTCGACCAGCTCCACGCCGCGCGCGAGGGCCTGGGCAGGGACGGCGTGCTGCTGGTCGATGCCGGCACGGTCTGGGTGGAGGATCTGAAGGCTGGCCTGAAGCGGCTGAAGGCGCTCGCCGAGGTCAAGGCGACCTGGCTGGAGGAGCCGTTCGTTTCCGGCGCGCTCGACGAATACAAGGCGCTGGCGAAGCGCTCCAAGGTCAGGCTCGCGGGCGGCGAGGGCGCGCACAACTTCCACATGGCGCGGCACATGATCGACCATGCCGGCATCGGCTACGTGCAGATCGACGCGGGCCGCATCGGCGGGATCAGCGTCGCCAAGCGGGTGGCGGACTACGCGAAGAAGAAGGGCGTGACCTATGTCAACCACACCTTCACGTCGCACCTGGCACTCAGCGCCTCGCTGCAGCCCTTCGCCGGCCTGAAGGATCACGTGATCTGCGAGTATCCGCTGGAGGCGAAGCCCGTCGCGCTGGCGATCACGAGGGACCGCATCCTGCCCGACACCGGGGGCATGGTCGCCGCCCCCGACGCGCCGGGCCTGGGCCTGACGATCGACCCGAAGGCGCTGAAGCCCTACCTGCTGGACGTGGAGATCAAGGTCGGCGGAAAGGCGCTCTACCGCACGCCGCGGCTTTAGCAGGTCAAGAGAATCAGGCCGCCAGCCGGGCCAGTACCGCGTCGAGCCGGAGCATTCCTTCCTGCGTCGCGCGCAGATGCGTTGGGTCGCGCGTGACGAAACCGCCCTCGACCATGCGCGTCAGGCCCTGCGGATCGAGCGCTGCGTCCAGCGCCACGCCGGTTGACGCCTGGAAACGCGCAGCGTCGATTCCCTCGGCCAGCCGCAACCCCATCATCAACGCTTCCTGCGCCTGCTCTTCGGGCGGCAGGACGCGGCGCTCGGTCGTCGCATGGCCCTGGCGCTCGACATGCTCCAGCCAGATCTCCGGCGCGCGATGCTGGCGCGACGCGAGCTTCTGCCCATCGACGCGCGGCCGACCGTGCGCGCCCGGACCGATGCCGGCATAGTCGTCGTAGCGCCAATAGGCGAGGTTGTGCCGGCATTCCGCGCCCGGCCGCGCGTGGTTCGAGACTTCGTAGAGCGGGCGACCCGCGGCGGCGAGGATTTCCTGCGTCGCCTCGAACAGCGCCACGCCCGTGTCCTCGTCCGGCAGCGCGAACTCGCCGCGGCGATAGGCGCCCTCGAACTGGGTCTGCTTCTCGATCGTGAGCTGGTAGAGCGAGAGATGCTCGCCGGCATGCTTCAGC
>JAEULC010000142.1 GCA_016792605.1 Rhodospirillales bacterium | reverse complement strand
TGGAGCAGCCAGACCAGCTCGCGCGCATCCCCGGGGCCTCCAGCGCCCTCCCGGATGGCCGCCACCCGGTCCTCCATGGCCTTGATGGCGGCCAGGTAGTCGACCTGAACGGCGGAAACCCGCCATTCCGGGGACAGGACGGGACCCGGCCGGGTGGCTTGAATCTGGTCCATTTTGGCGCCTTGGGCCCTTTCGGTGCCGGCGGGCTTGCTTGGCCGGTGGGGTTTTGGTATCCCCCCGCACGGCCTATGACAAGTCTCAGGCTTGGTCGTAGGGTCTAGCTACAAGTGCGGTCGTGGCGGAACTGGCAGACGCGCAGCGTTGAGGTCGCTGTGGGGGAAACCTCGTGGAAGTTCGAGTCTTCTCGACCGCACCAGCTAGAGACAGGTCATAGCATCAGGACATGGGTCTCGGTCTCGCGGGAGACCGGGGCGAAGCCCAGCGCCTCGTAAAACAGCCCGGCATCGGCGCTGGGGGCGCGAACGGTCACGGTCGCGAAGCGGCCGGCGCCTTCCTCGACGATCCGGCGCATCAGCGCACGCCCGACCCCCTGGCCGCGCCAGGCCGGCAGCACGTACAGCCGCTGGACCCGCGCCACCCGGCGGTCGTTCCGGTAGGGATCGATCGCCCGGCCGCCCACGCCGACCAGGTTCCCGTCCCCATAGGCGCCGTACAGGGCCTCGCCATCGCCATCGAAGCGCTGCGCGCCGCTGATCCAATGCTTGCGCAGCTTGGCGACCATCCCGTGGCCTTCCGCCTGGCTTTGCGCGAGCAGGGGGCCTAGCTCGGTGTCGGGCAACGTTTCCAACCTGCGTATGTCGATCATGCCTAAAACCTTGCGCCGGCCCGAAGGCGTGTCAGGGGCCTTGTCCTAGCCCGACACCGCCTGCAACAATGCGCGATTGACGGCTGCCCGCAACGGGTCCAGCCGCCTGGGGGGATCGATGTCCGACAATCTGCGCGACAGCGCGCTTGACTACCACCGCTGGCCCAAGGCCGGGAAGATCGAGATCACCCCGACCAAGCCGCTCGGCACTCAGCGCGACCTGGCGCTGGCCTATTCGCCCGGCGTGGCCTTCGCCTGCCAGGCCATCGCCGCCGACCCCGCCGAGGCCGCGACCCTGACCGCCCGGGCCAACCTGGTCGCGGTCGTGACCAATGGCACCGCCGTCCTCGGCCTTGGTGCCATCGGCCCGCTGGCCGGCAAGCCTGTCATGGAAGGCAAGGCGGTGCTGTTCAAGAAGTTCGCCGGCATCGACGTGTTCGACATCGAGATCGCCGAGACCGATCCCGACAAGCTGGTCGACATCGTCGCCGCGCTCGAGCCCACCTTCGGCGGCATCAACCTCGAGGACATCAAGGCGCCGGAATGCTTCGTGATCGAGCGCAAGCTGCGCGAGCGCATGAAGATCCCGGTCATGCACGACGACCAGCACGGCACCGCGATCATCGTCGCCGCCGCGATCCTCAATGCGCTGCGCGTCGTCGGCAAGAAGATCGGCGAGGTGAAGCTGGTGACCTCGGGCGCCGGCGCGGCGGCGCTCGCCTGCCTCGACCTGCTGGTGAAGCTGGGCGTCAAGCGCGAGAACATCACGGCGACCGACGTCGCCGGCGTGGTCTACAAGGGCCGCAACGAGGTGATGGACCCGTGGAAGGAGGTCTATGCCCGCGACACCAAGGCGCGCACCCTGGCCGAGGTGATCGGCGGCGCCGACGTGTTCATGGGGCTCAGCGCGCCCAACGTGCTGAAGCCCGAGATGGTCAAGGCGATGGCCGACAAGCCGGTCATCCTGGCGCTCGCCAACCCGAACCCGGAGATCCTGCCCGAGGACGCCAAGGCGGCGCGGCCCGACGCGATCATCGCCACCGGCCGGTCGGACTACCCGAACCAGGTCAACAACGTCCTCTGCTTCCCCTACATCTTCCGCGGCGCGCTGGATGTCGGCGCGACCACGATCAACGACGAGATGAAGGTCGCCTGCGTCACCGCGCTGGCCGACCTGGCGATGGCCGAAAGCTCGGAGATCGTGGCCGATGTCTACCGCGACCAGGAGCTGCGCTTCGGCGCCGAATACCTGATCCCCAAGCCGTTCGACCCGCGGCTGATCGTGCAGCTCGCCCCCGCCGTCGCCAAGGCGGCGATGGACAGTGGCGTGGCGACGCGGCCGATCCACGACATGCAGGCCTACCGCGACCACCTGGAGCGGTTCGTGTTCCGCTCCGGCTTGGTCATGCGCCCGGTGTTCGAGGCCGCGCGCCGCGACCCGCGCCGCGTCGTCTATGCCGAGGGCGAGGACGAGCGCGTGCTGCGCGCGGTGCAGGTGGCGGTCGACGACAAGCTGGCCAAGCCGATCCTGATCGGCCGCCGCCGCGTCGTCCGGCGCCGGATCGAGACGCTGGGCCTGCGCATCCGCCCCGGCCACGACGTCGAGCTGGTCGATCCCGAGGACGATCCGCGCTACCGGGAGTACTGGCAGCTCTACCACCGCGCCATGGAACGCCGCGGCGTGACGCCCGACCAGGCGCGCAAGGTGGTGCGGTCGGACCACACGGTTATCGCCTGCCTGATGCTCCATCGCGGCGAGGCGGACGCGATGCTGTGCGGCGCGGTCGGGCCGTTCCACACGCATCTGGGCCATGTCAGCGACCTGATCGGGCGTGAGCGCGGCGTGCGGGCGATGGCCGCGGTCAATGCCGTGGTGCTGCCGACCGGCACGTACTTCTTCTGCGACACCTATGTCAACGCCGAGCCATCTGCCGAGGGCATCGCCGAGATGACGGTGCTGGCAGCCAATCAGGTGCGCCGCTTCGGCGTCGTGCCCAAGGTGGCGCTGCTGTCGCACTCGAACTTCGGCTCCAACGACACGCCCTCGACGCGGCGCATGCGCGACAGCCTGCCGCTGATCCGCGAGCGCGATCCCGACCTGGAGGTCGAGGGCGAGATGCAGGCGGTGCTGGCCCTGCGCGACGAGGACCGCATGCGGCTGTTCCCGAACTCGCGCCTGGTCGGGGCGGCCAACCTCTTCATCATGCCGTCGCTCGACGCGGCGAACATCGCCTACAACCTGCTGCGCACGGCGGGCGGCGGGCAGTCGATCGGCCCGTTGCTGGTCGGCCAGCGCCTGCCGGCGCATATCCTCAGCATGTCCACCACCAGCCGCGGCATCGTCAACATGACCGCGCTGGCGGTCATGGACGCGCAGGCGCATTCCGCCGCCGGGCGCTAGGCGGATGCCGGCGCCCGACCCGGACTTCGCGCGGAAGGTCGCCGACAGCTTCGCCCGCCAGGGGGCCATGGCGCATCTCGGCGCCGAGCTGACGCGGGTCGAACCGGGCGCGGTCGAGATCCGCCTACCGTTCCGGTCCGAGGTGGCGCAGCAGCATGGCTTCTTCCACGGCGGCGTGGTGGCGACCATCGGCGATTCCGCCGGCGGCTATGCCGGCTACTCGCTGATGCCGGCGGGCTCGTCGGTGCTGACGGTCGAGTACAAGATCAACATGGTGGCACCCGCCAAGGGCGAGGCGCTGGTCGCGCGTGGCAAGGTGGTCAAGGCCGGCCGCACCTTGACGGTCTGCACGGTCGAGGTGTTCGCTCTGGACCGGGGCCGCGAGACCTTGTGCTCGGTGATGCAGCAGACGCTGATCTGCCTCGCCGACCGGCCGGATGGGCCCGAGAAGAAGTAATCCTCAGGGGAGCGACGCCATGATCCCGAACCGTGCGCCGGGCTTCAATTTCGACCTTGGCGAGACCGCCGAGATGCTGCGCGACACGGTGCGCGGCTTCGCCGCCGAGGAGATCGCGCCGCGCGCCGCGGCGATCGACCGCGACAACGAGTTCCCGATGGACCTCTGGCGCAAGCTGGGGTCGCTGGGCGTGCTCGGCGTCACGGTCGAGGAGGAGTACGGCGGCGCCGGCATGGGCTATCTGGAGCACTGCGTGGCAATGGAGGAGATCAGCCGCGCCTCGGCCTCGGTGGGCCTGAGCTACGGCGCGCATTCGAATCTCTGCGTCAACCAGCTGCGCCGCAACGGCAGCGAGAAGCAGAAGAAGAAATACCTGCCCAGGCTGATCTCGGGCGAGCATGTCGGCGCGCTGGCGATGAGCGAGCCGGGCGCGGGCTCGGATGTCGTCGGCATGCGCACCAGGGCCGAGCGCCGGGGGGACCGCTACGTGCTGAACGGCGGCAAGATGTGGATCACCAACGGGCCGGACGCCGACACGCTGGTGGTCTATGCCAAGACCGACCCCAAGGCGGGGCCTCGCGGCATCACCGCGTTCCTGATCGAGAAGGGCATGAAGGGGTTCTCGACCGCGCAGAAGCTCGACAAGCTGGGGATGCGCGGGTCGAACACCTGCGAGCTGGTGTTCGAGGACTGCGAGGTGCCGGCCGAGAATGTGCTGGGCGAGGAAGGGCGCGGCGTCAACGTGCTGATGAGCGGGCTCGACTACGAGCGCGCGGTGCTGGCCGCCGGGCCGGTCGGCATCATGCAGGCCTGCATGGACGTCGTGCTGCCCTATGTCCACGAGCGCAAGCAGTTCGACCAGCCGATCGGCGAGTTCCAGATCATGCAGGGCAAGCTCGCCGACATGTACACGGGCCTCAACGTCACCAAGGCCTATGTCTATGCCGTGGCCAAGGCCTGCGACCGTGGCGAGACCAGCCGCATGGACGCGGCCGGCGCCATCCTCTACGCCGCCGAGAAGGCGACCTGGATGGCGCTGCAGGCGATCCAGTGCCTGGGCGGCAACGGCTACATTAACGATTACCCGACCGGGCGCCTGCTGCGCGACGCCAAGCTCTACGAAATCGGGGCGGGCACGTCCGAGATCCGGCGCTGGCTGATCGGCCGCGAACTTTATGAGCAGACGAAGTAGCGCCCGTTTGGCCACGCTACGTTCCCTCTTGTCATGACAATCGTGGAGGCTTATGGGAACGGCGCCTGAGGGGGACCGTTGTCAGGCGCAGATGCGGAGGCGGGGGCTTCCATGGGCGAGATCGTCACGATCCCGGCGCGCAAGGGCAAGGCCATTGCGTTGTCGAAGGGTCAGCGGATTAAAGTGATCAACACGCACGGCCAACAGGTGGTGGATACCTGGGCATTCAACCGCCACGACTTGGGCGAGTTCATGTCGATGGAGCATACCCACACGGCGCTCCAGCGCGTGATCCCGCGGGTCGGCGACACCTTCGTGACCAATCGTCGACAGGCGATCCTGACCGTCGTCGCGGACACCTCGCCCGGCATTCACGACACGGTGATTGCGTCCTGCGACCGCTATCGCTACGAACAACTCGGCTGCAAGGGCCACCACGACAATTGCACCGACAATCTGCATGACGCGCTCGCCGCGCTGGGGCTGAAGGCGCCGCACACGCCGGCGCCGCTCAACATGTGGATGAACATCCCGATCCGGGCCGACGGCAGCCTCAGCTTCGAGCCGCCGGTCTCGAAGCCCGGCGACCACGTCCTGCTCGAGGCCCGGATGGACGCGATCGTCGCGTTCTCGGCCTGTCCGCAGGACATGGTGCCGATCAACGGCGCGGACTGCGTGCCGACGGAAGCGCATTTCCAGGTAGTGTGAGGATCCATGACCACCGTTCTCGTGACCGGCGCCAACCGCGGCATCGGTCTGGAGTTTGTCCGCCAGTACGCCGCCGACGGCTACAAGGTCATCGCGACCTGCCGCGACCCGAAGGATTCGAAGGACCTGGAGCGCGTGAACGGCGACGTGACCGTCCTGCCGCTCGATGTCGCCGAGGATGACTCGGTGGCGGCGCTGGCCAAGGCGCTGGACAAGCAGCCGATCGACATCCTGCTCAACAACGCCGGCGCCTATCTGGACCGCGGCGTTGGCCTCGGCGAGTTCGACTACGCCAAGTGGAGCCAGAGCTTCGACATCAACGTGCTGGGGCCGATGCGCGTGGTCGAGGCGCTGGTCGGCAACGTCGCCAGGTCCAAGCGCAAGCTCCTGGTGTTCCTGACCTCGCAGATGGGCAGCATCGCCGACAACACCGGCGGCGGCTCCTACGCCTACCGCTCCTCCAAGGCGGCGCTGAACGCCGCGGTGAAGTCGCTGTCGATCGACTTGAAGCCGCGCGAGATCGCCTGCCTGCTGCTGCACCCGGGCTGGGTCCGTACCGACATGGGCGGCAAGAACGCCACGCTTGAAGTGCGCGACAGCGTCAGCGGCATGCGCCGCGTAATCGAGTCGTTCGAGCTCGAGCAGAGCGTCGCCTTCCTGCGCTATAATGGCGAAACCGTTCCCTGGTAGGCCCTTTCTGATGCAAGCGGTGCCGCGATGATCCTGACCGACGAACAGGCCCTGATCCGCGACACCGCCCGTGACTTCGCGCGCGCGCAACTGGCGCCCAACGCCGCGGCCTGGGACCGCGACGCGACCTTCCCCGGCGACGCGCTCGCCGAGATGGGGGCGCTGGGCCTCATGGGCATGCTGGTGCCGCCGGACTGGGGCGGCGCCGGCGCCGACCACGTCGCCTACGCCCTGGCACTGGAGGAGATCGCGGCTGGCGACGGGTCGTGCTCCACGATCATGAGCGTGCACAACTCGGTCGGCTGCATGCCGATCCTCAAGTTCGGCTCGACCGAGCAGAAGCAGCGCTTCCTGAAGCCGATGGCGCAGGGGCAGATGCTCGCCGCCTTCTGCCTGACCGAGCCCGAGGCCGGTTCCGACGCCTCGGCGATCAGGACCACGGCGAAGCGGCGCGGCAACGCCTGGGTGCTCAGCGGCACCAAGCAGTTCATCACCTCGGGCAAGAACGCCAAGGTCGCGATCGTCTTCGCCGTCACCGATCCGGCCAAGGGCAAGAAGGGGATCAGCGCCTTCATCGTGCCGACCGAGACGCCCGGCTGGCGCGTCGCCAGCGTCGAGCGCAAGCTCGGCCAGCGCGCGTCCGACACCTGCCAGATCGTGTTCGACGACATGGAGCTGACGCCCGACCTGATGCTCGGGCAGGAGGGCGACGGCTACAGGATCGCGCTCGCCAATCTCGAGGGCGGGCGCATCGGCATCGCCGCCCAGTCGATCGGCATGGCGCGCGCCGCCTTCGAGCACGCGCTCGGCTACGCCAAGGAGCGCAAGACCTTCGGCCGCCCGATCGCCGAGCATCAGGCGGTCGCCTTCCGCTTGGCCGACATGGCGACCCGGATCGAAGCGGCGCGCGGCCTGATGCTCAATGCCGCTTCGTTGCGCGACCGCGGCGAGCCGTGCCTGAAGCAGGCGGCGATGGCCAAGCTTTTCGCCTCGGAGATGGCCGAGCGCGTCTGCTCCGACGCGATCCAGATCCATGGCGGCTACGGCTACCTCGCCGACTTCCCGGTCGAGCGCATCTACCGCGACGTCCGGGTCTGCCAGATCTACGAGGGCACGAGCGACATCCAGCGCCTGGTGATCTCCAGGCAAATCCTGGGAGAGTGAATTGATGGCCAAGGCTCCGGTCGACTTCTACTTCGATTTCTCCTCGCCCTACGGCTACATCGCCTCCACCCGCATCGACGAGATCGCCGAGCGCCACGGGCGCACGGTGGCGTGGCGCCCCATCCTGCTGGGCGTGGTGTTCAAGACCACGGGCATGGGACCGCTGCCCTCGGTGCCGCTAAAGGGTGCCTATTCGCTGCGCGACTTCGAACGCTCGGCGCGGCTCTACGGCGTGTCGTTCAAGATGCCCACGCCCTTCCCGTTCAACGCGGTCAACCCGTCCCGCCTGTTCTACTGGCTCTCCGACCGCGATCCAGGCCTGGCGCGGCGCTTCGCGCTGGCGGCCTACCACGCCGCCTTCCCGGGCCAGCAGGACATCACCAAGCCCGACACGCTGGCCGACCTTGCCGCCAACCTGGGCGTGAAGCGCGAGGAGACGCTGGCGGCGCTGAACGACCCAGCGGTCAAGGAGCGGCTGAAGGTCGAGGTCGACCGGGGCATCGCCGCGGGCGTGTTCGGCTCGCCCTTCATCCTGGTGGACGGCGAACCGTTCTGGGGCGCCGACCGCCTGGACCAGGTCGATCGCTGGCTGCAGACGGGGGGCTGGTGAGCCCGGTCGTTCGCGCGATGGCGATCGGATTGCTGCTGACGCTCGCGGGCTGCGCCGACCCGCCGCAGGCGCTCGACCTGCGCTCGTTCGAGCGCCCGTCCTCGCCCAATTCCTACCTCGTCTGCCCGTCGGGCCTATGCGCGGCCAAGGCCGACGCGGAGGGCCCGGTGGTCGACTTGCCGCCGGAGAAGGTGCTGGTCGCCGCGCTGAAGGCAGCCTCCCTGGAACGCAACGTGACGCCGCAGGAGGCCGACGCGGCGCTGGGCCAGCTTGTCTTCATCCAGCGCACGCCTGTCCTGCAATTCCCCGACGTGGTGCGCATCCAGGCGATCGCGATGCCCGGCGGCAGGACCGGCGTCGCCCTCTACAGCCACTCGGTCTTCGGCAAGTACGACTTCGGCGCCAACAAGGCCCGGGCGGAGCGCTGGATGGCCGCGATCAGGCGCGAGCTGGGAATCTCCTAGCCCGCCAGCACGTCCCTATAGACCTTCGTGTCCACGTTGCCGCCGGACAGCACGACGCCGACTTTTTTGCCGGCCATCCGGTCGCGCTCATGCAACAGGGCGGCAAGCGTCGCGGCGCCGGCGCCCTCGGCGACGTTGTGCGTATCGGCGAAATAGGCGCGCATCGCCGCCTTGATCTCGGCGTCGCTGACCGTGACGATCCGCTCGGCCCCCCGGTTGACGATCGCGACCGCGTCGGCCACCGGCACGCGGCAGGCCAGGCCGTCGGCCATGGTGTCGGCGCTGTTGGTCGGCACCGGCGATCCCTTGGCGAAGGACAGCGCGTAGGTCGGTGCGTTCTCCGACACCACGCCCACGACCTTGGTTTTGAGGCCAAGGGCGTCGCGCGCGCCGATCATGCCGCAGATGCCCGAGCCGAGGCCGATCGGCACGTAGACCGTGTCGAGGTCGGGCTGCGCCTTCAGGAATTCCAGCGCATAGGTGCCGACGCCGTGGGCCAGCAGCGGGTGGAAGGACGGGAAGGGGTGCAGCCCGCGCTCCTTGGCCAGGCCTTGCGCGAACTCGTAGGCGGCCTGGAAGTCGTGGCCGTGCTCGACCAGCTCGCAGCCCAGGGCCTTCATCGCCGCGTTCTTCTCGGTGCTGTTTCCTTCGGGAACGACGATCACCGACTTGAGCCCGGCGCGCACCGCGGCGAAGGTCACGCTCTGGCCGTGGTTGCCGCGGGTGGCGGCGATGACCCCCGTGACGCCCGGCTCGGAACGCCGCAGGTGATCGATATAGACGATCCCGCCGCGCACCTTGAAGGCGCCGAGCGGCGTGTGGTTCTCGTGCTTGACCCACAATTCCGTCCCGGCGCGCTGGCAGAGCAGCGGCCAGCGGTACTGCGGCGTCGGCGGCATCACGGCATGGACCAGGGCGGCGGCGGATTCGATCGCGGCGAGGGACATGAAATTTGCACTCCGGCAGGGTTGCCCCTTGATGGCGACCGGGGGGCGGGGCCATGCTACAGGTTCCCGGGGGAAACACCGAGCAGGCAATGGCGGTCCTCAAGTCCACGGTCGATCCGCGCGGCGCGGAGTTCCAGGCCAACGCCGAGCGCATGGCCGCGCTGGTCGACGACCTGCGCCAGACGGTCGGCCGCATCCGCGCGGGCGGCGGGCCCGATGCGCGCGCCAAGCACCTGGCCCGCGGCAAGCTCCTGCCGCGCGACCGGGTGCGCACGCTGCTCGATGTCGGCTCGCCGTTCCTGGAGCTGTCGCAGCTCGCCGCGCACGGCATGTATGGCGACGAGGTGCCGGCGGCCGGCATCATCACCGGTATCGGCCGCGTGTCGGGGCGGGAATGCGTCATCGTCGCCAACGACGCGACGGTGAAGGGCGGCACCTACTACCCGGTCACGGTGAAGAAGCACATCCGCGCCCAGGACGTGGCGCGCGAGAACCGGCTGCCCTGCATCTACTTGGTCGACTCGGGCGGCGCCAACCTGCCGAACCAGGACGAGGTCTTCCCCGACCGCGACCATTTCGGCCGCATCTTCTACAATCAGGCCACCATGTCCGGCCTGGGCATCCCGCAGATCGCCGCCGTGCTGGGAAGCTGCACCGCCGGCGGCGCCTACGTCCCGGCGATGTCGGACGAAGCGATCATCGTGCGCCGCCAGGGCACGATCTTCCTTGGCGGCCCGCCCTTGGTGAAGGCGGCGACCGGCGAGGTGGTCTCGGCCGAAGACCTGGGCGGCGCCGACGTCCACGCGCGCATCTCCGGCGTCGCCGACCACTACGCCATGGACGACGCGCACGCGCTCTCGATCGTCCGCCACGTCGTCGGCAACTTGAACAAGCCGAAGCGGCCCGGGATCGAGCTGCGCGCACCGGTCGAGCCGCTGTACGACCCGCAGGA
>JAEULC010000135.1 GCA_016792605.1 Rhodospirillales bacterium | reverse complement strand
CCCCGCCATCTTGATGGTGATTGCTGCGATGTCGATCGTGGCGGTCCAGGACGCCACGGTGAAGCATCTGGCCCAGCACATGCCAGCGGCCCAGGTGACCTGGGCGCGCTACTTCTTCCACCTCGCCGTCAGCCTGCCGCTCGCCTTGACCGTCGTGTCCTGGCGCCAGCTCCGGCCGCGCCACTTGCCGCTGCAGTTGCTGCGCGGCGTGCTGCTGGTGGCGTCGAGCTTCATGTTCGTGCTCGGCGTGAAGCACGTGCCACTGGCGGACATGCTGGCGCTGATCATGAGCGCGCCCTTGATCGTGACCGCGCTATCGCCGGCGCTCTTGGGCGAGCGGGTCGGCGCGACGCGGGTGCTGGCCTGCGTGCTCGGCTTCGCCGGCGCGCTGCTGGTGATCCAGCCCGGCGCCGGGACGATGCAGTGGTCGTCGCTGCTCGGCCTCGCCGCCGGCACGACCTTCTCGCTCTACCTCATCATCACCCGCAAGCTCGCCGGCTCGGCGCCGCCGATGGTGACGCTGGCTTACACCGCGGTGATCGGCGCCGGGGTCACCTCGGCCGTCCTGCCCTTCGTCTGGGTGACGCCGCCCTTGCGCGAGGGCCTGATGATGGTCGGCATCGGCTGCAGCGCCGCCTGCGGCCACTACCTCTTGATCCGCGCCTATGAGCGTGCGCCCGCCGTGCTTCTGGCGCCCTTCAACTACACCGAACTTCTCTGCGCCACGATGATCGCCTACTGGTGGTTCGGCGAGTTCCCGAACCAGTGGAGCTGGATGGGCATGGTGATCATCGTGATCAGCGGCCTGTTCCTGTCCTTGAGCGAGCGGAAGGCCAAAGCCTAGATGCCGGTCCGATGACCCCACCGACCGCCTCCTCGCCGGTCCCGGCGATCCTGATGATGCTGCTCGGCGTTTCGATCCTGCCGATCTCCGACGCCGCGGCGAAGTTCCTAGCCGCCAGCCTGCCCCTGCTGCAGGTCGCCTGGGCGCGCTACTTCTTCCACCTCGTCGCGACCCTGCCCTTCATCCTCGCCCGGCATGGCCTGCGCGCCCTGTGGCCGCCGTCGCCATGGCTGCAGCTCCTGCGCGGCGCGCTGCTGTTGTGCTCGACCACCTGCTTCTACGCCGGCCTGCGCTACCTGCCGCTGGCCGACTGCGTGGCGGTGCTGTTCGTCGCGCCGCTGTTCGTGACCGTCGTGGCGCCCTTCGTGCTGGGCGAGAAGGTCGGGATCCGGCGCTACCTGGCCGCCGCCGTCGGCTTCGCCGGCGCGCTGGTCATCATCCGGCCGGGCGGCGAGACCACGGGCTGGGCGGCGCTGTTCCCGCTCGTCTCGGGCTTCTGCTACGGCTCCTACATCCTGGCGACGCGCAAGCTGGCGGGCAGCGCCCCCGCAGCGGTGACCCTGGCCTATACCGCGCTGATCGGCGCCGGCGCCCTGTCGCTCGCCCTGCCCGTCGTCTGGCAGGCGCCGACGATCGAGCAGATCTTCATCATGCTGGTGCTCGGCCCCTGGGCCGCGATCGGCCACTACCTGCTGATCAGCGCGCACGAGCGCGCGCCGGCCTCGCTGCTGGCGCCGTTTCAGTACTGGCAGATCGTCGTCTCCGTCGGCCTCGGCTTCCTGCTGTTCGGCGATTTCCCCGACCGCTGGACCGCGATCGGAGCCACGATCGTCATCCTGAGCGGCATCTACGTGACGCTGCGCGAGCAGAAGCTCGCCCGCGAACGCCAACGCGCGGCGGCGCAGGCACGGGCCGGGGCGGTATAGGAACCGGCGCGCGCCTTCTGTATGATCCGCGCCCGGCCCTCCCCGGCCTACTGTTTTCAGGAACCCGTCCATGCCCCCGCGCGCGTCGCCGCTGCCGGCGATCCTGACCCTTGTCGTCGCCATGTCGGCCGTGCCGTTCATGGACGCCATCGCCAAGCACCTGAGCGCCACCCTGCCGGTCGTCCAGGTGACCTGGGCGCGCTACGTTTTCCACCTCGTCCTCGCCGTGCCGATCCTGCTCTGGACGCAGCGCGGCGGCGGGCAGATGGTGCCCAGGCGCATCGGCCTGCAGCTACTGCGCGGCGTGCTGCTGGTGTGCTCGACCTTCACCTTCTTCCTCAGCGTCAAGTACCTGCCGCTGGCCGACGCCCTGGCGCTGGCCTTCATCTCGCCGCTGGTGGTCACCGCCGTTTCGCCCTTCCTGCTCGGGGAGAAGGTCGGCGTGCGGCGCTTCACGGCCGTCGGCGTCGGCTTCATCGGCGCGCTGATCATCATCCGCCCCGGTTCGGGCGTAATGCACTGGGCCTCGCTGCTCGCCGTCAGCGCCGGTGTCACCTACGCGCTCTACGTGGTCATGACCCGCAAGCTCGCCGGCACGGCGCCGCCGATCGTGACCCTGGTCTACGGCGCGCTGTTCGGCGCGCTGGTGACCTCGACCGCCCTGCCCTTCGCCTGGAAGCCCCCGACCGGCAGCGAATGGGCGTGGATGGTCGCGATCGGCATGACGGCTGCCTGCACCCACTACCTGCTGATCAAGGCCTACGAAGCCGCGCCGGCCTCGCTGCTGCAGCCCTTCACCTATGTCGAGATCGTCATGGCGACGATCCTCGGCTACCTGTGGTTCGGCGATTTCCCCGATGCCTGGACCGGAGTCGGCGTCGCGATCCTGATCGCCAGCGGCATCTACGTCTCGCTGCGCGAGCGCCAGCTGCACCTGAAGCGCGACGAGACCAGCGCCCCGACCTGATGCTCGACCTCGTTACGCCAGACAGCCGCTGGGCGCGCTCCTATGTCGAGGCGCTGCACGAGGGATTCCGCCGCGGCCTGCAGCCGGTCACGCCGCCCGAGCGCATCGCCGCGATCGCCGCGGACTTCCCGCGCTTCCTGGCCGGGCTGCTCGACCAGGAGCAGATCATCACCCTGCCCGACGGCACGCGGCAGAAGACCGTGCCCTTCTCGATCCACTGGCTGGTCGACGGCGACATTTTCATCGGCGAGGTCTCGTTCCGCCACGTACTCAACGCCCGGCTGATCCAGTCCGGCGGCAATATCGGCTTCGGCATCCGCCCGGCCTACGAGGGCAAGGGCTACGGCAAGAAGATGCTGGCCCTGGCGCTGGACGAGGCCCGCCGCCGCGGCCTCGGCCGCGTGCTGCTGACCGCCCATGAATGGAACAAGGGCTCGCAGGGCGTGATCGCGGCCAATGGCGGGGTGCTGGAGAACGTGGTCGAGGACATCAACGGCGGCGGACCGTTGCACCGTTACTGGATTACGCTTTAGCGTCGGGACGATGCGACAGGAACAACCAGCCAGGGCGGCGGACGCCTGGGATCGCGAGGTCGACCTGCTGGTGGCGGGCGCCGGGGCCGGCGGCATGACGGCGGGCCTGGTGGCGGCGCTCGAGGGGCTCGACGTGCTGGTCTGCGAGAAAGCGGAGCAGCTCGGCGGCACCACGGCGACCTCGGCCGGCACGCTATGGATCCCCGGCAACCGCCAGAGCCGCGACGTGGGCTTCGCCGACACGGCGGCAGAGGCCAGGCGATACCTGGATTCCCTGGTCGGCAATTCAACGACGAAGGACCTGCGGGACGCCTTCCTGGCCACGGGCCCCGACGCGATCGACTACCTGACGGCGCGCAGCGACGTGCAGTTCGCGCCCTGCGGACGGCATCCCGACTACCAGTCCAACCGCCCGGGCGCCGCCGTCGCCGGCCGGGTGATCATGGCACGGGAATTCGACGGCCGGCTCCTGGGCCGCGACTTCGCGCGCCTGCGGCCGCCGATTCCCGAGTTCCTCGTCCTGGGCGGCATGATGGTGGGCAAGAGCGACATCCCGCCCCTGGTCCACCGCTTCGCCAGCCTGGCCAATTTCCGCCACGCCGCCGGCCTGTTCTGGCGTTACTGCCGCGATCGCCTGCGCTACCCGCGCGGCACCCGGCTGGTGATGGGCAATGCGCTGATCGCGCGCTTCTATCACAGTCTGCGCAAGGCGGGCGTGCCGGTGCTGTTCGGCGCGCCGATCGCCGACCTGGTGATGGAGGGGGGCGCTGTCGTCGGTGCCGTCGTGACGCAAGACGGCAAGCCTGTGCGCATCCGCGCGCGCAGCGGCGTCGTGCTGGCGACCGGTGGCTACGGCCACAGCGCGGAATTCCGCTACCGCTTCATGCCCAGCCCCACACCCGAGCGGTCGCTTGCCGCCGAGCCTAACACCGGCGACGGCATCGCCATCGCCGCACGATATCGGGCGCGGATCGACAGCGAGGCGCATGGCAGCGGCGCGTTCTGGACGCCGGTCTCGGTCACGCACCGCAAGGACGGGGCGAAGGGCCTGTTCCCGCACCTGGTCTACGACCGCGCCA
>JAEULC010000469.1 GCA_016792605.1 Rhodospirillales bacterium | reverse complement strand
GCATAGGCCGACAGGCTCTCGACGTAGCGGCGCTGGCCCTCGGCGTAGATCGTATCGAAGGCGAGCGACGACTTGCCCGAGCCCGACAGCCCGGTGATGACCACGAGCTGGTCGCGCGGCAGGTCGACGCTGACGCTCTTGAGGTTATGCTCGCGGGCGCCGCGAACGCTGATCGTCTTCTGCATCATCATGTCCGGAGTTGCTGCAGGGCACTATATGGGGTGGCGCATGTGGATAGAAACCCCGGGGGCGGCATGGGCGGGCCGGCCGGTCTAACCGCCATTCCCGGCATGGCGGGCCTCGCCCTGCGCGCGGTCGGGCACGGGGACTTTGCTTTCCTGGCGAGCCTGCACGAGACCCTGCGCCGCGCTGCCCTGGAGGCAACGGTGGGCTGGGACGCCACGCGCGAAGCCCAGCGCCTCAAGGCGATGATCCGGCCGGGGCTCGACCAGGTGGTCCTGCTCGACGGCCGCCCGGTCGGCATCGTCGCCATGACTGCCGAGCCGCACCGGCTTTGGCTCCGCCGCATCCAGCTCCTCCCTTCCGACCAGGGCAGGGGCATCGGCACGGCGCTGCTGCGCTTCGCCCTCGCCGAGGGCCGGCGGCTCGGATTGCCGGTCTTCCTGCGCGTCCGCCGCGACAACCCTGCCCAAGCCCTATACGCCCGGCTGGGCTTCCGGATCACCGGCGAGGCGCCGGGGGACAGGCTGGAGATGACGGCCGACTTCGGCGCCGACTAGCTGTGGACAACCTTGCCGTGGTCTTCGCCGGGCGGGCGCGTGTACACTCCGCCGCTTCGCAAAGGAACGAAAACGGGAAAAGTCCGATGGCGGGTAGCGTCAACAAGGTGATTCTGGTCGGGAACCTGGGCAAGGACCCGGAGATCCGGACCATGCAGTCGGGCGGCAAGGTGTGCAACCTGTCGATCGCGACCTCGGAGTCGTGGAACGACAAAGCCTCGGGCGAGCGGCGCGAGAAGACCGAGTGGCACCGCGTGGTGATCTTCGACGACCGCCTGGCCGATGTCTGCGAGCGCTTCCTGCGCAAGGGCCGCAAGGTCTATGTCGAGGGCCAGCTCCAGACCCGCAAGTGGACCGACCAGCAGGGCCAGGAGCGCTACTCGACCGAGGTGGTGCTGCAGCGCTTCCGCGGCGAGCTGCAGATCCTGGACAGCAACCGGGAGGGCGGCGGCGGGGGCGGCGGCGGCTTCGACGATCCCGGCATGGACGGGCCCTCGGGCGGCGGCGGCGGCTACGGTGGCGGTGGGGGCGGCGGTGGCCGCCAGGGCGCCGGCGGCGGGCGCAAGTCCGGCGGCGACCTGGACGACGATATTCCGTTCTAACCCCGGCCGTTCCGATCCACGGCGCTGCGCTCCCAACGACAACCTCCTATCTAGATCGTTAGTGCGATGACGGACTCTGTTGCCGATACCGAATCGATCCGGCGCTTTCTCGTCGGATACTACGCCGCGCTGAGCTTCCGCGAGGGCGGGCAGGCGAACTGGGATGGGCTGCGCGGCCTGTTCTGGCCGACCGCGATCGTGGTCCACACCAAGGGCGGCCTCGCCCAGGGCAAGGAAGCCGCGACCATGACCCCGGCCGAGTTCATCGCGGGCCTGCGCGGCCGCATCGCCCGTGGCGAGCTGCGCGCGCTGCAGGAGCGCGACACCGGCAGCACGATCAAGGTCCAGGGCGACCTGGCCCAGGTCTTCAGCCCGTTCGAGGCCAAGGTGAACGGCGGCCCGGCGATCCTCGGCGTGGCCGCCTTCCAGCTCGTCCGCAGCCGCTCGACCGACGGCAAGGACCGCTGGCTCTGCGTCTCGCTCTGCCGCACGGAAGAGGGCGCCGCCGCGCCCGAGCGCCGCATCGTGCCGGCCACGGCGCCCCAGGACCGGCCCTTCGGCGGCGACCGTAGGGGCCCTGGGGGGCCCGGTGGGCGCCCGATGGGCCGGGGTGGTCCTCCCCGGGGTGGCAGGCGCTAGGCGCGCCTGGACCCGGTTTTCGGGGGATTTCCGGGCATGGGCCTCCTTGCCCCTCGATTCGATCCGGTATAGAAGGGCGCACCGCGAGACGGGGGCCCCGGATCGGGGGCGTTCCGGCGCGGGCGTGGCGGAACTGGCAGACGCGCCAGATTTAGGTTCTGGTGACCAAAAGTCGTGGGGGTTCAAGTCCCTCCGCCCGCACCACGCGGACGGATGCGGGACGCCTCGCCGGGTTCAGGCACGCCAGGGTCGGGTCGGGCGGTTAAGGCAAGACATAAGGAATCGGGAAAAAAGCGATGCAGGTCACCGAGTTGGCCAATGAAGGTCTCCGCCGGGAATTCAAGATCACGATCCCGGCCGACACGATCGGCACCAAGGTCACGACGCGGCTGGCGGAGGTCGCCCAGACCGTCGCCCTGCCCGGGTTCCGCCGCGGCAAGGTGCCGACCTCGGTGCTGAAGAAGCGCTTCGGGCCCTCGATCATGGGCGAAGTGCTGGAGCAGGCGCTCAACGAGAGCTCGCAGCAGACCATCGCCGAGCGCGGCCTGCGCCCCGCGATCCAGCCGAAGATCGAGGTGACGGCCTTCGACGAGGGCAAGGACCTCGAATACACCCTGGCGGTCGAGCTGATGCCCGAGATCGCGCCGATCGACTTCAAGTCGATCGAGCTGGAGCGCCTGGCGCCGGAGATCGGCGACGCCGAAATCGACAAGGCCATCAACAACATGGCCGGCGAAATGCAGAAGACGGAGAAGGTCGATCCGCGCCCGGCGAAGTCCGGCGACACGGTGGTCATCGACTTCGTCGGCAAGAGGGACGGGGTCGCGTTCGAGGGCGGCACGGCCCAGGACCACCACCTGAAGCTCGGCTCGAACCAGTTCGTCCCGGGCTTCGAGGACCAGCTCATCGGCAAGCAGCCCGGCGACAGCACCGTCGTCAACATCACCTTCCCGGCCGAGTACCAGGCCAAGGACCTGGCCGGCAAGGACGTGACCTTCGACGTCACGGTGAAGGAGCTGCGCGAGCCGGTGCCGGTGAAGGTCGACGACGAGTTCGCCAAGTCGTTCGGCATGGAATCGCTGCAGGGCCTGCGCGACGCGATGAAGGGCAAGCTCGAGCGCGAGTACACCCAGCTCTCGCGCGTGAAGCTGAAGCGCACGCTGCTCGACAAGCTGGCCGACGCGCACAGCTTCGGCGTGCCGGCGGGCCTGGTCGACAGCGAGTTCCAGGCGATCTGGACGCAGTTCGAGGAGGCCAAGGGCCGCAACGAGATCGAGGCCGACGAGCTGGCCAAGGGCGAGGAGACGCTGAAGACCGAGTATCGCGGCATCGCCGAGCGCCGCGTGCGCCTGGCCCTGCTGCTCTCCGAGGTCGGCCGCCAGAACAACATCCAGGTCGCCGACGCCGACGTGAACCGCGCCATGTCGGAAGAGGCGCGGCGCTATCCCGGCCAGGAACGAAAGGTGTTCGACTTCTTCAAGAACAACCCGGAAGCCCAGGCCCGGCTGCGCGCGCCGATCTTCGAGGACAAGGTGATCGACTTCATCGTCGAGATGGCCAAGGTCACCGAGAAGCGCCTGCCGCCGGAGGATCTGGTCAAAGAGGCGACGGCTTCCTAAGTTTAGGTCTGGCGCCCGAGGAGCGGGCCGTTCGAACACCCATGAGGCCATTGATGACGCGCGACCGCGATCCGTTTGAGGTCTACAACAACACGCTGGTGCCGATGGTGGTCGAGCAGACCAACCGCGGCGAGCGGTCCTACGACATCTATTCGCGCCTGCTGAAGGAGCGAATCATCTTCCTGATCGGCGGCGTCAACGACCATGTTGCCAGCCTGGTCTGCGCCCAGCTGCTGTTCCTGGAAGCCGAGAATCCGAACAAGGACATCGCCTTCTACATCAACTCGCCGGGCGGCGTGGTGACCTCGGGCCTCGCGATCTACGACACGATGAAGTACATCCGGCCGCAGGTCTCGACCATGTGCATCGGCCAGGCCGCGTCGATGGGCTCGCTGCTGCTGGCCGCGGGCGAGAAGGGCAAGCGCTACGCCCTGCCGAACGCGCGGATCATGATCCACCAGCCCTCGGGCGGCGCCCAGGGCCAGGCTACCGACATCGAGATCCAGGCGCGCGAGATCCTGAACCTGCGCAAGCGGCTGAACGACATCTATGTCGACCATACCGGGCAGAAGTTCGAGGTGATCGAGCGGGCGGTCGAGCGCGACAACTTCATGACCGCCGGCGAGGCCAAGACGTTCGGCCTGATCGACCATGTCGTAACGCATCGCGATCCGCCGGAGAAGGACAGCAAGCCGCAGCTCGCCGCGCAGTAACGCGGCGCGGCAGCGCGGTTTTGGCAGATGTCGGGGGCGCGGCGTTCGCGTCCCCGGTGCCGCGGGCGCCGCCCGACTCGTCTTGCGCGCGCCGGCGCCGCTCCGGCGATCGTGATCGGCGCATCCCCATGGCTGGGGTAGGGGCATGCGCCCCCTTCATGATTTAGCAAGATTTTTGCGTTGTGGTGACGGTTGGCGATGTCCTAACATGCCAGCCTAGAACTTCTAATCGGGTGCCGCGTAATGACAAAGTCGAGCGGGGGCGATTCCAAGAACACGCTCTACTGCTCCTTCTGCGGAAAGAGCCAGCACGAGGTCCGCAAGCTGATTGCCGGCCCGACGGTGTTCATCTGCGATGAATGCGTCGAGTTGTGCATGGACATCATCCGTGAGGATCACAAGTCCAGCATCTCGAAGACCCGCGACGGCGTACCCACCCCGCGCGACATCCGCGTCGTCCTCGACGACTACGTGATCGGCCAGGACCACGCCAAGAAGGTCCTCTCGGTCGCGGTCCACAACCACTACAAGCGCCTCGCCCACGGCGCCAAGCAGAACGACGTCGAGCTGTCGAAGTCGAACATCCTGCTGGTCGGCCCGACCGGCTGCGGCAAGACGCTGCTGGCCCAGACGCTGGCCCGCATCCTCGACGTGCCGTTCACCATGGCGGACGCCACGACGCTGACCGAGGCCGGCTATGTCGGCGAGGACGTCGAGAACATCATCCTGAAGCTGCTGCAGTCGGCCGACTACAACGTCGAGCGCGCGCAGCGCGGCATCGTCTATATCGACGAGGTCGACAAGATCAGCCGCAAGTCGGACAACCCCTCGATCACCCGCGACGTGTCGGGCGAGGGCGTGCAGCAGGCGCTGCTGAAGATCATGGAAGGCACCATCGCCTCCGTGCCGCCGCAGGGCGGGCGCAAGCATCCGCAGCAGGAGTTCCTGCAGGTCGACACGACCAACATCCTGTTCATCTGCGGCGGCGCCTTCGCCGGCCTGGAGCGGATCATCTCCTCGCGCGGCCGCGGCACCTCGATCGGCTTCGGCGCCGACGTGCGCAGCCCGGAAGACCGCCGCACCGGCGAGGTGCTGCGCGACGTCGAGCCCGAGGATCTGCTCAAGTTCGGCCTGATCCCCGAGTTCGTCGGCCGCCTGCCGGTGGTCGCGACGCTCGACGACCTGGACGAGGCGGCGCTGGTCGAGATCCTGACCAAGCCGAAGAACGCGCTGGTGAAGCAGTTCCAGCGCCTGTTCGAGATGGAAGACGTGCGGCTCGAGATCCACGAGGACGCGCTGAAGGCGATCGCCAACAAGGCGATCCAGCGCAAGACGGGCGCGCGCGGCCTGCGGTCGATCATGGAATCGATCCTGCTCGATCCGATGTACGAGATGCCGAGCCAGGGCGGGGTCAGCGACGTGGTGGTGAACCGCGAGGTCGTGGAAGGCCGCGCCAAGCCGCTCTACATCTACGCCGACCAGCGCGGCAACGTGACGGCCTAGAAAGGCCGTCTTTCCAGTCCGTTCGCGATCCCCGACGCCAGAAGGCGGCGCCCCCGAACCAGGGCCGTTCGCGGGACCGGGCGCCGGAGGTGGCGTCGTGGGGGCAGGCATGCCGCCATGCCCCTTGATTGCCGGTCCGGCGTCGCCATGTTAAGAAATTAGTTAAAAGCCCCTGCTATCGTCTCGTTTCGGGGCAACACGACACAAATTGAAGGCTTGGAACCGGACAGCGGTTCCGGCCAGGGCAGAGGGTCCATGCTGCAAACGCCGCGCGCCAACCTGTATCCGGTGCTCCCGCTGAGGGACATCGTCGTCTTCCCGCACATGATCGTTCCGCTGTTCGTCGGGCGCGAGAAGTCGGTCCTGGCGCTGGAAGACGTCATGAAGGACGACAAGCAGATCCTGCTGGCGACGCAGAAGAACGCGGCCCAGGACGACCCGACCACGGACGACATCTTCCGCGTCGGCACGATCGGCACGGTCCTCCAGCTGCTGAAGCTGCCGGACGGCACGGTGAAGGTGCTGGTCGAGGGCGGCAAGCGCGCCCGCATCACCGGCTTTTCCGAGAATCCGAACTTCTTCCAGGCCAACGCCGAGCCGATGGAAGAGAAGGTCGGCCAGCCGCAGGAGATCGAGGCGCTGGCGCGCGCCGTCGTGACCCAGTTCGAGCAGTACATCAAGCTCAACAAGAAGATCCCGCCCGAGGTGCTGGTCTCGATCAACCAGATCGAGGATTCGAGCAAGCTGGCGGACACGATCGCCTCGCACCTCTCGCTGAAGATCCCCGACAAGCAGCAGATCCTC
Organism: Rhodospirillales bacterium; assembly: GCA_016792605.1. GTDB lineage: Bacteria > Pseudomonadota > Alphaproteobacteria > JAEULC01 > JAEULC01 > JAEULC01. The sequence continues at coordinate 11,062 of JAEULC010000469.1, read as the reverse complement.
GAGCTCGACAGCGTCACCGAGCGGCTCGAGCGCGTCTACGGCTTCATGGAAGCCGAGATCGGCGTGCTGCAGGTCGAGAAGCGCATCCGCAACCGCGTGAAGCGCCAGATGGAGAAGACGCAGCGCGAGTACTACCTCAACGAACAGCTCAAGGCGATCCAGAAGGAGCTGGGCGAGAACGAGGACGGCCGCGACGAGGTCGCCGAGATCGAGGACCGCATCAACAAGACGCGGCTCTCCAAGGAAGCCCGCGACAAGGCGATGGCGGAGGTCAAGAAGCTCCGCACCATGAGCCCGATGTCGGCCGAGGCGACGGTGGTGCGCAACTACCTCGACTGGCTGCTGTCGATTCCGTGGAAGAAGCGGGCGAAGGTGAAGCGCGACATCAAGGCCGCCGAGAAGGTGCTCAACACCGACCACTACGGCCTGGAGAAGGTCAAGGAGCGCATCCTCGAGTACCTGGCCGTGCAGCAGCGCATGAAGAAGGTGCGCGGCTCGATCCTGTGCCTCGTCGGCCCGCCCGGCGTCGGCAAGACCTCGCTCGGCAAGTCGATCGCCAAGGCGACCGGCCGCAACTTCGTGCGCATGTCGCTCGGCGGCGTGCGCGACGAGGCCGAGATCCGCGGCCACCGCCGCACCTATATCGGCTCCATGCCCGGCAAGGTGATCCAGGGCATGAAGAAGGCCAAGATGTCGAACCCGCTCTTCCTCCTGGACGAGATCGACAAGCTCGGCGCCGACTGGCGCGGCGACCCGTCCTCGGCGCTGCTCGAGGTCTTGGACCCGGAGCAGAACTCGACCTTCAACGACCACTACCTCGAGGTCGACTACGACCTGTCGGACGTGATGTTCGTCACCACGGCCAACACGCTGCGCATGCCGCAGCCGCTGATGGACCGCATGGAGATCATCCGCATCCCCGGCTACACGGAGGACGAGAAGGTCGAGATCGCCAAGCGCCACCTCATCCCGAAGCAGGTCAAGGAACACGGCCTGAAGAAGGAAGAGTGGGCGATGAGCGAAGACGCGCTGCGCGAGCTGATCCGCACCTACACGCGCGAAGCGGGCGTGCGCAACCTCGAGCGCGAGATCGCCAACCTGGCGCGCAAGGCCATCAAGGAAATCCTGATGTCCAAGCGCCAGACCAAGGTGTCGATCACAAGGCGCAACCTCGAGAAGTACGCCGGCGTGCCGCGCTTCCGCTTCGGCGAGGTCGAGCAGGAGGACCTGGTCGGCGTCACCACGGGCTTGGCCTGGACCGAGGTCGGCGGCGAGCTCTTGTCGATCGAGTCGGTGACCGTGCCCGGCAAGGGCCGGGTGACGGCGACCGGCAAGCTCGGCGACGTGATGAAGGAGTCGGTGCAGGCGGCCGAGAGCTACGTGAAGAGCCGCTCGATCGCCTTCGGCATCAAGCCGACGATCTTCGACAAGCGCGACATCCACGTCCACGTGCCGGAGGGCGCCACGCCCAAGGACGGCCCGTCGGCGGGCGTCGCGATGGTCACCTCGATCGTGTCGCTGCTCACCGGCATCCCGGTCCGCCGCGATGTGGCGATGACCGGCGAGATCACGCTGCGCGGCCGCGTGCTGCCGATCGGCGGGCTGAAGGAGAAGCTGCTGGCGGCCTTGCGCGGCAACGTGAAGACCGTTCTGATCCCGGCCGAGAACGAGAAGGACCTGTCGGAGATCCCGGACAACGTGAAGAAGGGGCTGACCATCATCCCCGTGGCCACCGCGGACGAGCTTCTGAAGCACGCCCTGGTGCGTCCGCCGACGCCGATCGAGTGGACCGAGGCCGACGCGGACGCGGCGGTGGCGGCGAAGAAATCGGACAAGGACCAGGCGGTCACGACCCACTGATCCGCATCCGATCGCGAACCGGCGGGCGCCGGCCGGAAGGCCTAGCGCCCGCCGCCGTTTCTGCCCCGGCTTGGCCACAATTCCTGTGGAAAAACCGAGATATTCCTTGGCCTTGCGCGGCTGGGCGCATTGACGCGCGCAACGCCCGGGACTTAGACTCGTTGCCTCATCGCCATCGATCCCCGTCAACGTCATTGCGCGCTGCCCGCACAAGGAGGGTGCTCCCGTGAACAAGAACGATTTGGTTGCCGCCGTTTCCGATCAGACCGGCCTCAGCAAGGCCGACGCGACCAAGGCCGTGGACGCCATCTTCGACGTTCCCAACGGCATCCTGGCGGCGGCGCTCAAGGGCGGCGACGAGGTGCGGCTGGTCGGCTTCGGCAATTTCGTCGTCGCCGAGCGCGCGGCCAGCGAGGGGCGCAACCCGCGCACGGGCGAGAAGATCGACATCCCGGCGTCCAAGCAGCCTAAGTTCAAGGCCGGCAAGGGGCTCAAGGACGCCGTCAACTAGGCGGGCAACTGTCCCGGATTTTCCAGCCGCCATGCTGGCTTGCGCCCGGCGTCGTCGCTAAGATGGCGCCGGGCGATTAGCTCAGCGGTAGAGCATCTCGTTTACACCGAGAGGGTCGGCGGTTCGATCCCGTCATCGCCCACCATCTAAGGCCCTCCAACAGCTTGACTCGACCCGGTACGGGGAGTAGACGAACGGGCCCTTTGCGCCGGGTCGGAAACGACCCTTTCGACGGCGTCCAAGGGCAGGCGAGTGGGGGCGTAGCTCAGTTGGTTAGAGCGCCGGCCTGTCACGCCGGAGGCCGCGGGTTCAAGTCCCGTCGCTCCCGCCACTCTCTCGCCCTTCAGGCCGTCGCGGCCACCCCCGATCCAGGCCCCCCGACGCCGCCCCATGCGGCGCTGCGCCATTGCCACAATTGCCGCACTGAGCCCTGATTCGCCACGGTTTTGCTTTCCATCGCGGATCGTGGGGCCTATATTCCGGCCACTGGTGAGAGGCGCCGTCCCGCGGCGCAACATGGCGTGCCCGCAGACGTCCCACAGACGTCCCGCGAGCGCGTCAAAGGGATAAGAAACCGATGGACGCGATGCTGCGCGAATACCTGCCGATCCTGATGTTTCTCGGGATCGCAACCGCCGTTGCCGGGGCGGCGGTGGTGGCGTCCCTGATTGCCGGCCGGCAGCGCCCCGATCCGGAGAAATTGTCGGCCTACGAGTGCGGTTTCCCCTCGTTCGAGGATGCCCGCCACCGGTTCGACGTCCGGTTCTACTTGGTCTCCATCCTGTTCATCATTTTCGACCTGGAAGTGGCCTTCCTGTTCCCCTGGGCGATCGTGCTCGGCGATGTCGGGATCTACGGCTTCTGGTCGATGATGCTGTTCCTGGGCGTGCTGACGATCGGGTTCATCTACGAGTGGCGCAAGGGAGCCCTGGAATGGGAGTGATTCGTCCCAACGACCCCGGCCAACCATTGCCCCCCGGTACGGCCCAGGACGTCGCGCTGAAGGCCGTTACCGACGAACTCGCCGACAAGGGCTTCGTCATCGCCCAGATGGACAAGCTGGTGAACTGGGCGCGCACCGGCAGCCTGTGGCCGATGACCTTCGGGCTCGCCTGCTGCGCGGTCGAGATGATCCACGCCTACATGAGCCGCTACGACCTCGACCGGTTCGGCGTCGTGCCGCGCGGCAGCCCGCGCCAGTCCGACGTGATGATCGTGGCCGGCACGCTGACCAACAAGATGGCCCCGGCGCTGCGCAAGGTCTACGACCAGATGGCCGAGCCGCGCTGGGTGATCTCGATGGGCTCCTGCGCCAATGGCGGCGGCTACTACCACTACTCCTACTCGGTCGTGCGCGGCTGCGACCGCGTCGTGCCGGTCGACATCTACGTGCCGGGCTGCCCGCCGACGGCCGAGGCGCTGCTCTACGGCATCCTGCAGCTCCAGAAGAAGATCCGCCGCACCGGCAGCATCGCGCGCTGAGCGGAACCGGAGCACGACACCCGCATGACCCCGTCCGCGCAAACGACTGCCTTGAAGGAACTCGGCGACCACATCGCGCAGGCGCTGCCCGGTGTCGTAACCGGCGTCGCGCTGCCGCACGGCGAGCTGACGCTCACCGTCGCGCGCGACCGCGTCTCCCAGGCGCTGGGCTTCCTGCGCGACGATCCGCGCTGCGCCTTCAAGCTGCTGATGGACGTTTGCGGCGCCGACTATCCGGAGCGGCCGGAGCGGTTCGAGGTGGTCTACCACCTGCTCAGCCTGGCCAAGAACCAGCGCATCCGCGTGAAGGTGACGACCGACGAGGCGACGCCGGTTCCCTCGGTCGTCGGCGTCTACAACTCGGCCAACTGGTTCGAGCGCGAGGCCTGGGACCTTTACGGCATCCTTTTCTCGGACCACCCCGATTTGCGCCGCATCCTGACCGACTACGGGTTCGAGGGGCATCCGCTGCGCAAGGACTTCCCGCTGACCGGCTATGTCGAGGTGCGCTACGACGACGAGAAGAAGCGCGTGGTCTACGAGCCGGTGAAGCTGACCCAGGACTTCCGCTTCTTCGACTTCCTGAGCCCGTGGGAAGGCATGACCCGTGAGCCGCCCGTGCTGCCGGGCGACGAGAAGGCGGCGCCCGCGCCAGCGGCACCGAAGGCCGGAGGGGACGACTGATGGCCGACGACGCGCCGCAACAGCACATCAAGAACCTCACGATGAATTTCGGGCCGCAGCATCCGGCGGCCCACGGGGTGCTGCGCCTGGTGCTCGAGATGGACGGCGAGATCGTCGAGCGCGCCGACCCGCATATCGGCCTCTTGCATCGCGGCACCGAGAAGCTGATCGAGTACAAGACCTACCTGCAGGCCGTGCCCTATTTCGACCGGCTCGACTATGTCGCGCCGATGAACCAGGAGCATGCCTTCGCGCTCGCCACCGAGAAGCTGCTCGGCATTTCGGTGCCGAAGCGCGGCCAGTACATCCGCGTGCTATACTGCGAGATTGGCCGGCTGCTGAACCACCTGCTCAACATCACCACCTTCGCCATCGACATCGGCGCGATCACCCCGGCGCTCTGGGGCTTCGAGGAGCGCGAGGTGCTGATGGAGTTCTACGAGCGCGCGTCGGGCGCGCGGCTCCACGCCGCCTATTTCCGGCCGGGCGGGGTGCACCAGGATCTGCCGGCGGGGCTGCTCGACGACATCCATCTGTACTGCCCGCGTCTGCTGAAGATGATCGACGACCTGGAGACGCTGCTGACGCAGAACCGCATCTTCAAGCAGCGCACGGTCGATGTCGGCGCGATCGACGCCAAGGACGCGCAGGACTGGGGCTTCTCCGGCCCGATGCTGCGCGCCTCGGGCGTCGCCTGGGACCTGCGCAAGCAGCAGCCCTACGACGCCTATGCCGATTTCGACTTCGACATCCCGGTGGGCAAGACCGGCGACTGCTACGCGCGCTACCTCTGCCGCATGGAGGAGATGCGCCAGTCCGTGCGCATCGTGCGCCAGGCCTGCGAGAAGATGCCCGACGGTCCGGTGTCGTCCACCGACCGCAAGGTCACGCCGCCGCCGCGCGGCGAGATGAAGCAGTCGATGGAAGCGCTGATCCATCACTTCAAGCTCTATACCGAGGGCTATCACGTGCCGGCCGGCGAGACCTATGCCGCCGTCGAGGCGCCGAAGGGCGAATTCGGCGTGTACCTGGTCGCCGACGGCACCAACAAGCCCTATCGCTGCAAGATCCGCGCGCCTGGCTTCGCGCATCTGGCGGCGACCGAGTTCATGTCCAAGGGCCACATGCTGGCGGACGCCGTCGCCATCATCGGCTCGATGGACGTCGTCTTCGGCGAGATCGATCGATGAGCGCACCCCGTAAGACCTTCGCCTTCACGCCGGAGAACTTGGCCGAGGCGAAGAAGATCATCGCCAAGTATCCGGCGGGCCGGCAGGCCAGCGCGGTCATGCCGCTGCTCGCGATCGCGCAGAAGCAGAACGACAACCTCCTGACCCAGGCCGAGCTGGAGTACGTCGCCGACATGCTGGGCATGGCGCCGATCCGCGTGCACGAGGTCGCCAGCTTCTACACGATGTACAACCTGAAGCCTGCGGGGAAGGTGCAGGTGCAGGTCTGCACCACGACGCCCTGCTGGCTGCGCGGCTCGGACCAGGTGGTCGAGGCCTGCGAGAAGGCGCTGGGCATCCACTGCGGCGAGGTGACGGCCGACGGCAAGATCGGCCTGATCGAGGTCGAGTGCCTGGGCGCCTGCGTCAACGCCCCGATGCTGCAGATCGGCGACGACTACTACGAGGATCTCGATGCCGAGAGCGCGCGGAAGCTGATGGAAGCGCTGAAGGCGGGCGGCGTGCTGAAGCCCGGCCCGCAGAACGGCCGCAAGACCTCGGAGCCGCTCGGCGGCGCCACGACCCTCACCAGCTTCCCGGCGGAGAAGGCCTGATGGCGCTCCAGGACAAGGACCGCATCTTCACGAACCTGTACGGGTTCCAGGATTTCCGCCTGGCCGGCGCGCGCAAGCGCGGCGACTGGGACAACACCAAGGCGATCCTCGACCTGGGCCGCGACGCCATCATCCAGCAGATGAAGGATAGCGGGCTGCGCGGCCGCGGCGGGGCCGGCTTCTCGGCCGGGCTCAAGTGGTCGTTCATGCCGAAGAAGTCCGACGGCCGGCCGCACTACCTCGTGGTCAACGCCGACGAGGGCGAGCCCGGGACGTGCAAGGATCGCGACATCATGCGCCACGACCCGCACAAGCTGGTCGAGGGCTGCCTGATCGCCAGCTTCGCCATCGGCGCCAACGCCTGCTACATCTACATCCGCGGCGAGTTCGCGCGCGAGGCCGAGAACCTGCAGACGGCGATCGACGAGGCCTACGCGGCGGGCCTGATCGGCAAGAACGCCTGCGGCTCGGGGTGGGACTTCGACCTCTACCTGCATCGCGGCGCCGGCGCCTATATCTGCGGCGAAGAGACGGCGCTGATCGAGAGCCTAGAGGGCAAGAAGGGCCAGCCGCGCCTGAAGCCGCCGTTCCCGGCGGGCGCCGGCCTCTATGGCTGCCCGACGACCGTGAACAACGTCGAGACCATCGCCGTCGCGCCTACGATCCTGCGCCGCGGCCCGGCCTGGTTCGCCGGCATCGGCCGCCAGAACAACACCGGCACCAAGGTCTTCTGCATCTCCGGCCACGTGAACAAGCCGTGCAACGTGGAAGAGGAGATGGGCATCCCGCTGAAGGAGATCATCGAGCGCCATGCCGGCGGCGTGCGCGGCGGCTGGGACAATCTGCTGGCGATCATCCCCGGCGGCTCCTCGGTCCCGGTGCTGCCCAAGGCGATCTGCGACACGGTGCTGATGGACTTCGACTCGCTGCGCGCCCAGCGCTCGGGCCTCGGCACCGCGGCCGTGATCGTCATGGACAAGTCGACCGACATCGTGAAGGCGATCGCGCGCCTGTCGAAGTTCTACATGCACGAGAGCTGCGGCCAGTGCACGCCGTGCCGCGAGGGCACGGGCTGGATGTGGCGCGTGATGGAGCGCATGGTGCGCGGCGACGCCGACATCGCCGAGATCGACATGCTGCAGGAAGTCACCACGCAGATCGACGGCCACACGATCTGCGCCTTGGGCGACGCCGCGGCCTGGCCGATCCAGGGGCTGATCCGGCACTTCCGCCCCGAGATGGAGCGCCGCATCGCCGAGAGGCGCGGCCTCAAGCAGGCGGCAGAGTAGGGCGGGGACGAGGTCTATGCCGAAACTAACCATCGACGGCCAGGAGATCGAGGTCGAGGCGGGCATCACCGTGCTCCAGGCCTGCGAGCGCGCCGGCGTCGAGATCCCGCGCTTCTGCTACCACGAGCGCCTGTCGATCGCGGGCAACTGCCGCATGTGCCTGGTCGAGCAGGAGAAGGCGCCGAAGCCGATCGCCAGCTGCGCCATGCCGGTCATGGAAGGCATGGTGATCAAGACCGACACGCCCTTGGTCAAGAAGGCGCGGCGCGGCGTGATGGAGTTCCTGCTCGTCAACCATCCGCTCGACTGCCCGATCTGCGACCAGGGCGGCGAGTGCGACCTGCAGGACCAGGCCATGGCCTATGGCATGGACCACGGCCGCTACCACGAGAACAAGCGCGCGGTGCGCGACAAGTACATGGGGCCGCTGGTCAAGACGATCATGACCCGCTGCATCCACTGCACGCGCTGCGTGCGCTTCGCCACCGAGGTGGCGGGGGTAGAGGAACTGGGCGCGCTCGGCCGCGGCGAGCACATGGAGATCACGACCTATCTCGAGAAGGCGCTGGCCTCCGAGGTGTCGGCCAACGTCATCGACCTGTGCCCGGTCGGTGCTCTCACCTCGCGGCCCTACGCCTTCAACGCGCGGCCCTGGGAGCTGCGCAAGACCGAAAGCGTCGACGTGATGGACGCGGTGGGTGCTGCGATCCGCGTCGACACGCGCGGGCGCGAGGTGATGCGCGTCCTGCCGCGGCTGAACGAGGACGTAAACGAGGAGTGGATCTCGGACAAGTCGCGCTATGCCTGCGACGGTCTGAAGCGCCAGCGCCTCGACCGGCCCTATATCCGCAAGGACGGCAAGCTGGTGCCGGCGAGCTGGGGCGAGGCGCTCGGCGCCGTCGCGGCGAAGCTCAAGGGCACGGCGCCGGCGAAGATCGCGGCCCGGGTCGGCGACCTGGCCGACGCCGAGTCGATCTTCGCGCTGAAGGGGCTGATGGCCTCGCTGGGTGCGACCAACCTGGAATGCCGGCAGGACGGGGCCCATCTGCCCTCGGCCAGCCGCGGCGACTACCTGTTCAACACGACGATCGCGGGGATCGAGAAGGCCGACCTGTGCCTGATCGTCGGCGCCAACCCGCGCTGGGAAGCGGCGCTGGTCAACACGCGCCTGCGCAAGCGCTACATGATGGGCGGGTTCAAGGTCGCGGCCATCGGGCCGAAGCTCGACCTGACCTACCCGGTCGAGATGCTGGGCGACGGGCCGTCGACGCTCGCCGCCATCGCCGACGGTTCGCATCCCTTCGCCGAGAAGCTGAAGAGCGCCAAGGTGCCGATGCTGATCCTGGGCATGGGCGCGCTGAGCCGGCCCGACGGCGCGGCGGTCTACGCCCTGGCGCGCAAGCTCGGCGATGCCTGCGCGCGGGACGGCTGGAACGGTTTCAACGTGCTGCACACCGCCGCGTCGCGCGTGGCCGCGCTCGACCTCGGCTTCGTGCCGGCGACGCAGAACCCGGAGGCGCCCGAGGTCGTGTACCTGCTCGGCGCCGACGAACTCGATCTCGCGAAGTTCGGAAAAGCATTTGTGATCTACCAGGGCCACCACGGCGACCGCGGCGCGCATCGCGCCGACGTGATCCTGCCGGGGGCGGCCTATACCGAGAAGAACGGCATCTACGTGAACCTCGAGGGCCGGGTGCAGCTCGGCCGGCTCGCCTCGACGCCGCCGGGCGAGGCGCGCGAGGACTGGAAGATCGTCCGCGCGCTCTCCGACGCGCTCGGCAAGCCGCTGCCGTTCAATACGCTGGAGGCGCTGCGCCAGAAGCTGGTGCAGGCGCATCCCGTCTTCGCGCCGATCGGCCAGGTGACGCCGGTGGCGTCCATGCCCTGGTCGGGCTCGGCGAGTGCGCCCTCGGGCGGCGCCTTCGCCTATCCGATCCAGAACTTCTACATGACCGACCCGATCAGCCGCGCCTCGGCGACGATGGCCGAGTGCACCGAGGCCTTCGTGACCGGCACCGCCCCCATGGACGCCAATCGGGGGACCGGCACCCATGGCTGATTTCCTCTGGACCCATGTCTGGCCGATCGCCTTCATCGTCATCCAGATCGTGGTTGTCGTGGCCATCATCATGGGCCTGGTCGCCTACCTGACGCTGGCCGAGCGCAAGGTGCTGGCCGCCATGCAGCTCCGCATGGGCCCGAACGTCGTCGGCCCCTTCGGCCTGTTCCAGCCCATCGCCGACGGGCTGAAGCTGCTGACCAAAGAGACAATCATTCCGTCGGGCGCGAACCGGGTGCTGTTCGTGGCCGCGCCGATGCTGACCTTCATCCTGGCGCTGGTCGCCTGGGCGGTGATCCCGTTCGGCAACGGCCTGGTGATCGCCGACATCAACGTCGGCATCCTCTACCTGTTCGCGATCTCGTCGCTGGGCGTCTACGGCATCGTCGTCGCCGGCTGGGCCAGCAATTCCAAGTACGCCTTCCTTGGCGCACTGCGTTCGGCGGCGCAGATGGTGTCCTACGAGGTCTCGATCGGCTTCGTGATCGTGACCGTGCTGATGTGCGCCGGCTCGATGAACATCACGGCGATCGTCGAGGCGCAGAACACCAGATTCGGGTTCCTCGGCTGGTACTGGGTGCCGCTGTTCCCGATGTTCATCCTGTTCTTCATCTCGGGGCTCGCGGAAACCAACCGCACGCCCTTCGACCTGGTCGAGGGCGAGTCCGAGCTGGTGGCCGGCTACTTCGTCGAATACTCGTCGATGACCTTCGCGCTGTTCTATCTCGGCGAATACGCCAACATGATCCTGATCAGCGCGATGACGGCGATCCTGTTCATGGGCGGCTACCTGCCGCCGTTCGACGTGGCGCCGTTCAACTGGATTCCCGGGCCGATCTGGTTCTTCCTCAAGACCTGCATCGGCCTGTTCGTGTTCCTCTGGGTCCGCGCGACCCTGCCGCGCTACCGCTACGACCAGCTCATGCGGCTCGGCTGGAAGGTGTTCCTGCCGTTGTCGCTCGCCTATGTCGCGATCGTGGCCGGCGTGCTGGTCTATGGCGGCCTGGTCTAGGAGACGCACCGATGGCAATGCTCGATCGCGCCGCCCGCAGCTTCCTCCTGGCCGAGCTGGTCCGGGGCCTGGGCCTGACCTTCAGCTACATGTTCAAGCCGCGGGTGACGATCAACTACCCGTTCGAGAAGGGGCCTCTTTCCCCGCGCTTCCGCGGCGAGCACGCCTTGCGCCGCTACCCCAACGGCGAGGAACGCTGCATCGCCTGCAAGCTTTGCGAGGCGAGTTGCCCGGCCCAGGCCATCACCATCGAGGCCGAGCCGCGCGACGACGGCAGCCGCCGCACCACGCGCTACGACATCGACATGACGAAGTGCATCTACTGCGGCTTCTGCCAGGAAGCCTGCCCGGTGGACGCGATCGTCGAGGGGCCGAATTTCGA